>WJJW01000046.1 GCA_014729455.1 Candidatus Eiseniibacteriota bacterium | reverse complement strand
CCTCCGCCTCCTTCGGATCGATCTGGACCGAGACCTGCGAGCCGGGTTGCTTCGGCTGCTTTTCCACCGGACGCCTCCCTTCCGTTTGTCGCGTGATTCGAATTCGACGGTCGCTCCCACGCCGTCCGCTTCGTGGGGAGCGACGAAGGAGGGGGAGCCCTCATGAGCGCCGATCACCACCCTTCCGACCGCTCCCCGGAGGAGCGAGCGGCCTCCCGTGGCCGCCGAGGCGAGTCTAACAAAGGCGATGCACCCCCGCGGGGGGAAAACGGCCGGGAGGACGCCGCCTGGTCGGCCGTCGAACACGTTTCCCGCGCCTCCCTGACGGCCAGCCGGCTGGAGGACCTGCTCGCGCTGATCCTCCGGGAAACGGCGGCGCTGGCCGGCGCGGACGCGGGCACGATCTGGCTCGTCGACACACGGACGGGACGCCCGCGTCTCGCCGGGCGGATTCCCGAGGAGTCGCACGAGGAGCCGAGCGGGATTCGAGAGACCTGGGGCCCGCTGGTCGAGGAAGCGATCCGCGAAGGCCGCCCGGCGCGGGCGCGGATCGAGGCAGACGGCGGGGTCGAGGAGACGGTGGCGCATCCGCTGGTCGCCTTCGATGAGACGGTGGGCGCCCTGGCGATCCGGGCACGTCCGGCGGTGGAGAGCGCGCCGCTGCGGATCCTGTGCGCGCAGGCGGCGGCCGCCATCCAGACGAGCCGGCTGTTCGAGCGCGTGCACGCCTCGGCGCGACGTCTGAAGGCGGTCGAGCGGGAGGTCCTGCGCAACGAGAAGCTCGCGACGCTCGGAGAGATGAGCGCGAAGGTGGCGCACGAGATCCGCAACCCCCTCGCGGCGATCGGCGGCTTCGCGCGGCGGATCGAGAAGGGGCTTCCGGAGGACGATCCGAAGCGGTCCTACACGGGGATCATCCTCAAGGAGATCGGACGGCTGGAGGCGTTGCTCGGCGAGCAGCTCGAGATCGCCCGGAGCCCGGCGCCGCGGTTCCAGATGGTCGATCCGGTCGATCTGGTGCGCGATACGCTCGCGCTCGTGCGGGAGGAGATCGAACGGAAGGGCGTTCGCCTGATTCGCCGCGGCGGAGGCGCGGTCCCGTCGCTGCTTCTCGATCCGGATCGCGTCAAGCAAGTGCTGCTGAACATCCTGAAGAACGCCGTCGGGGCGACGAGCCGGGGGCAGGAGATCCACGTCGGGACGCGGGCCTCCGACGGCTGGATGGAGATCGAGATCGCGAACAACGGCGAGCGGATGCCCGGCGAGATCCTCGAGTCGCTGTTCGTGCCGTTCGCATCCGCGCGCGAGGGCGGGTGCGGGCTCGGAATGGCCGTCGCCGACCAGATCATCAAGGAGCACGGCGGGGAGATTCGCGTGCGCTCGACCCGGGAGTGGAGCGCCGTCTTCACCATCAGCCTGCCGATCCGAACGAACGAGGATCGGCGCCGGACACCCGAGCGCCGGCGCCGCGAGCGGAGACGGGTCGCATGATCGGTCTCTCCCGGGCGCGCGACGAGGAGGAGAGATGCCGAAGCTGTTGATCGTGGACGATGATCCGAACCTTCTGCGCCTCTACCGGGAGGAGCTCGAGGAGGAAGGTTACGAGGTCGAGGTCGCCGCGGGAGCCCGCGAGGCGGTCGAGGCGTTCGATCGGACGTCGTTCGATTGCGTCGTCCTGGACGTCCAGCTCGCCGAGGGGAACGGTCTCGCGCTGCTCCGCCGATTTCTGGATCTCCGCACGGAGGTCCCGGTCGTTCTGAACACCGCCTACGCGTTCTTCAAGAACGACTTTTCGACCTGGTCCGCGGCGGCGTACGTCGTGAAGTCGAGCGACCTGTCCGAGCTGAAGGCGGTGGTTCGCGGCGCGATCCCGCCGAAGGCCGCGTGAGGCGGGTCGGAGGCGCCGCGGCAAAAATCGGCTTGACCAAAGAGGGAGCGGTCGAGAGAATCGAATGCCTGGGTGCGGCCTTAGCTCAGCTGGTAGAGCGCTAGACTGAAAATCTGGAAGTCCGCAGTTCGACTCTGCGAGGCCGCACCAGTTCTTTTTCTCGTTGATGGACCGACCGTTCCGTCTCTCGGCGGTCGTCCGTGTCCGTGGGACCGACCCTCGCCCACCGAACTCGACCCGACCGGTCCGATTCGGCGGGGACCGATTCCGCCGGTCGCGGCGAGCCTGCAATCGGGATGCTGGTGTAGCTCAGCTGGTAGAGCAGCGCATTCGTAATGCGCAGGTCAGCGGTTCGATTCCGCTCACCAGCTCCATCCTTCGTTCCGCCTGATCGGCTCGTCCTCCCCAGCGGTCTCGGGAGGGCGTTTCCCGATGGAGGAGCCGATGGCACCCCTGATGGTCAGCATCTCCGGGATCCGCGGGATCGTCGGAGCCGAGTTCCATCCGCTGCTCGTCGCCCGCTGGTCCGCGGCTCTGGCCGACCTTCTCGACGCCGGCCCGGTCGTGGTCGCGCGCGACTCCCGGCCGAGCGGGGAACGGTTCGCGCGCGTGGCGGCAGATGTCCTCGCCGCGGCGGGACGCGACGTCTGGGACCTCGGCGTCGTGCCGACGCCGACCGTTCAGGTCGCCGTGGAGCGGTGGGGCGCCGCGGGCGGTCTGATCCTCACGGCCAGCCACAATCCGGCTCCGTGGAACGCCTGCAAGTTCGTCGATCGCGACGGGACGTTCCTCTCCCCGGAGCGGTTTCCGCTCCTCCGCGAACGGGTCGAAGCGGGGACGTCCCCCTTCGTTGAGTTCGAGCGCTGGGGCGCGGTCGGCGATCGCGGTCGAGAGTCCCTCGATCTGCATCGCAAGCTGCTGGTGGGGGCGATCCGGACCGAGGCGATCGCGGAGAAGCGGCCGCGGGTTCTCCTGGACTGCGTCCACGGTGCCGGGGGGACGCTGTTGCCGGATCTGATCGAAGCGCTGGGCGCCGAGGTGACGACCCGGCACGCCGAACCGACCGGGAGGTTTCCCCGGGATCCGGAGCCGACCGGCCCCCCGATTCGGGAGCTGGCCCGGGAGGCGGAACGGTGCGACTGCGCGTTCGCGCTCGCCGTCGATCCCGACGCCGACCGCTGCGCGGTCGCCGTCCCGGGCAGCGAGGTCGTCGGGGAGGAGTGGACCCTGCCGCTCGTGGCGCTCCATCTTCTGCAGCGCCGCAGCGGAACGGTCGTCACCAATCTGAGCACGTCGACCCGCCTCGAGGCGGCCGCCGCCCTGCGGGGAAGCCGCGTGGAGCGGACGCCGGTCGGGGAGGCGCACGTCGTCGGTCGGATGCGGGAGGTCGAGGCGGTTCTCGGCGGTGAAGGCAATGGAGGCGTGATCGATCCGGCGATCCACCTCGGGCGGGACGCCGCGGTCGCCGCCGCCTGGTTGCTGGAGGCGCACGCCCTCACGCCGGGCGGCCTGGCGGAGCTTGCGGCCGTCCTTCCGCGCCGGTACCTTAGGAAAGGTCGCGCGAAGGGGGGAGCAGACGCCGCGCTGGAGCGGCTCCGGGAGAGCCTGGAGCACCGCCTCGGAGCGCCGGCCGATCCCCGGGACGGTCTCCGGTGGGCACTTCCGGGCGGGTTCGTGCACGTCCGCAGCTCCGCAACGGAGCCGATCCTGCGGATCGTCACGGAGGGCGAGACCGAAGAGACGGCCGATGAGCGGTTCGAACTCGTCCGGGCGGCGGTGGAAAACCTCGAGGAGTAACGGGAGATGTGCGGAATCATCGGCTACGTCGGCCCCCGGCCCTGCCGGGAGATCCTCGTCGACGGGCTGAAGCGCCTGGAATACCGGGGCTACGACTCGGCGGGGATCGCCCTGATCACCGATGAAGGCCTCGCGATCCGGAAGGACGCGGGCCGGATCTCGGTCCTGGAGGGGATCCTCGAGGAAGATCCGATCGAGGGGATCGTCGGGATCGCCCACACGCGCTGGGCGACGCACGGGATCCCGACCCAGCGCAACGCCCATCCGCACACCGACGGCAAGCACCACTTCGCGATCGTCCACAACGGGATCATCGAGAACTACAGCGCCCTGAAGGCGCGTCTCGAACGGAACGGAAGCCGGTTCGAGACCGACACCGATACCGAGGTGCTGGTCCACCTCCTGGCGAAGTCCTGGAACGGAAACCTCGAAGAGAGCGTCGCCACCGCTCTGAAGGCGGTCGACGGGACCTTCGGGATCGCGGTCGTCAGCGATCTCGACCCCGGAAAGGTGATCGGCGCGCGGCGGGGGAGCCCGCTGGTGGTCGGGATCGGGAGCGACGAGTACTTCCTCGCATCGGACGTCTCGGCGATCCTGAGCCATACGAAGCACGTCGTCTACCTCGACGACGGGGAGATGGTCGTCCTGACCCGCGACGGGTACCGGACGCAGACCCTGGACGAGGTGGCCGTCGTCAAGGCGGTCGAGGAGATCACCTGGGAGCTATCGCAAATCGAGAAGAGCGGCTTCCCGCACTTCATGCTCAAGGAGATCTTCGAGCAGCCGCGAGCGCTGATGGACGCGTTCCGCGGGCGGATCGATCCCGGCACGGGCGAGACCCGGCTCGGCGGTCTGAACCTCTCTGCGGACCAGATCAAGCGGTTCGACCGGATCGTCCTGCTCGCGTGCGGGACCTCCTGGCATGCCGCGTTGATCGGCGAGTACATGCTCGAGGAGATCTGCCGGATCCCGGTCGAGGTCGAGTACGCCTCGGAGTTCCGCTACCGCAAGCCGGTCATCGACGACCGGAGCCTCGTGATCGCGATCAGCCAGTCCGGGGAGACCGCCGATACGCTGGCCGCGCTGCGCGAGGCGAAGAAACGCGGGGCGCGGGTGCTCGGGATCTGCAACGTCGTCGGTTCCACGATCGCCCGCGAGTCGGACGGCGGGATCTACACCCACGCCGGCCCGGAGATCGGGGTGGCCTCGACGAAGGCGTTCACGACACAGCTCGCCGTTCTGGTTGTCCTGACCGTCCATCTCGCCCGGCTCCGCGGACAGGCGATCGCCGCCGGCAACGCCCTCGTACGGGCTCTGGTCGGGTTGCCCTCCCTGGTGGAGCGCTGCCTGGAAGGGAGCGAACGGATCCGGGAGATCGCCGAGGTCTACCACAAGCACAACAACTTCCTGTACCTCGGGCGAGGCTACAACTTCCCCGTCGCGCTGGAGGGGGCGCTGAAGCTGAAGGAGATCTCCTACATCCACGCCGAAGGCTATCCGGCCGCGGAGATGAAGCACGGACCGATCGCCTTGATCGATCAGAACATGCCGGTGGTCTTCATCTGCACGCGCGACTCCGCCTACGAGAAGATCCTCCACAACATGGAGGAGGTGCGCAGCCGCAAGGGGCGGATCATCGCCGTGGCGACGGAGGGCGATGACGCGCTCGAGGCGAAGGCGGATCACCTGATCTACATCCCGCAGACCCTCGATCCCCTGATCGGTCTGCTGTCGGTGATCCCGCTGCAGCTTCTCGCCTATCACATGGCGGTTCGCCGCGGCTGCAACGTCGACCAGCCGCGCAACCTCGCCAAGAGCGTGACGGTCGAATGAACCTCCACCACCGCAGCGTCCGGACCGACAAGGCTCCCGCGGCGATCGGTCCGTACAGTCAGGCGATCGTCGTCGAGGAGCTGGGCCTCGTCTTCACGTCCGGTCAGATCGGGCTCGATCCGGACAGCGGCGAGCTCGTCTCCGGCGGCATCGAGGAGGAATTCCGGCGCGTCCTCGCAAACCTCGAGGCGGTTCTCCTGGAAGCCGGCTCGGGACTCGATCGGATCGTCCGCGCCGGCGTCTATATGACCGACCTGTCCGCCTTCGCGACGGTCAACCGGATCTACGGCGAGGCCGTCGGGGATCCGCTGCCGGCGCGGAGCGCGATCGGGGTCGCTGCACTGCCGAAGGGCGCGCGGGTGGAGGTCGATCTCGTCGCGACCCTCCGACCGCGGGAGGCCGACGGCCGAAGCGGCGATTGACCCCGCCCGGACCGCCTCCGTATCCTTCGCAGATGCCGTTGGTTGGACGAAACAACGCGGGGACGCATGGGTCCTGGTGGGCCCCAAGGACTTCAAATCCTCTGTCGGGCATCTCTGTGTCCGAGGTGGGTTCGATTCCCACACGCCCCCGCCAATTCCTTCTCATCGTGGCGGGAACGATCCTGGCCGTGCTGCTCCCCGTGCTCGCGGCGCTCGCCCAGCCGCCCGAAGACGTGGCGGCGTACGACACGACGACCGTCGGCCGCGCCACGGGGTTCGATGCCCCGGTCTGGGTGATGTTCCGGTCGGCCGTCGTGCCGGGATGGGGACAGGTCCACAACGGAAGATACGTCAAGGCCGCCCTGCTCGGCGGGACGGAGTGCGCCTTTCTCTACGGGATCTTCCGCGAGGATCACCTGGCGGATGAAGCCGGGCGCAAGGCGATCGAGAATCCCGCCGAGGCGGCCTACTGGAGATCGGTCTCGGACCGGCACCGGGACCGGAAGCGAAGCTACCTGTGGTGGGGTGCGTTCACGGCGCTCCTGAGCATCGGAGACGCCTACGTCGATGCCCACCTGCAGGGGTTCAACGTGGAGTTTCGAGAAGAGGATCAGGCGCTGCTCCTGGGCGTCGAGGTGTACCCTTGAACATACCGCGCGCGCGCGTCCGCAATTTCTGCATCATCGCCCACATCGACCACGGGAAGTCGACGCTGGCTGATCGCCTGCTCGAGACGACCGAGACGCTGACGAAGAAGCAGATGCGCGAGCAGGTGCTCGACGCTCTCGATCTGGAGAGGGAGCGCGGGATCACCATCAAGGCGCACGCGATCACGATGTACTACCTTGCCGACGATGGGGAGGTCTATCAGATCAACCTGATCGACACGCCAGGACACGTCGACTTCTCCTACGAAGTCTCGCGAAGCCTCGCCGCCTGCGAGGGCGCCCTCCTGCTCGTCGATGCCTCCCAGGGGATCGAGGCGCAGACCCTCTCGAACCTGTACATGGCCCTGGACCACGATCTCTCGATCCTCACGGCGCTGAACAAGATCGATCTTCCAAATGCGCGGGTCGACGAGGTCCGGGGCGAGCTCCGCGATCTCCTCGGCCAGAAGGAGGAAGAGATCCTCCTGACGAGCGCCAAGGAGGGGATCGGGATCCGCGAGATCCTGGAGACGGTGGTTCGCGAGGTTCCGCCACCTCGAGGTCGGGAAGACGCCCCCCTGCGGGCGCTGATCTTCGACTCGGCGTTCGACCTCTATCGTGGGGTCCTGGCCTACGTGCGGGTGGTCGACGGGGCGCTGCGCCGTGGGGAGTCGGTCCGGCTGCTGTCGACCGGAAAGCAGTACGAGGTGCTCGAGGTCGGCCACTTCCAGCTCCGTCTCGTCGCGCAGGACGCGCTCCACGCCGGAGACGTCGGGTACGTGATCGCGGGGATCAAGGAGGTCGCCGACGCGAAGGTGGGGGACACCGTGGCCCACGTCGGCACGGAGGTCGCGCCGCTGCCCGGCTACAAGCCGATGAAGCCGATGGTCTACTCGGGTCTCTTCCCGGTCGATGCGGACGACTACCTCCGTTTGAAGGAGGCGCTGGGCAAGCTCCAGCTCAACGACGCGGCTCTGGTCTACGAACCGGAGACCTCGCTCGCTCTCGGCTTCGGGTTCCGGGCCGGTTTCCTGGGTCCGTTGCACCTCGAGATCGTGGCCGAGCGGCTCCGGAGGGAGTACGATATCGATCTCATCGCGACGACCCCGAACGTGCCGTACCTCGTCCTGCGGGAAGACGGCACGAAGGAAGAGATCGACAGCCCCGCCGAGCTTCCGAGGAGCAGCGAGATGGAAGCGATCCAGGAGCCGTTCGTGGTGGCGATGGTGATCACACCGACGGATCATGTCGGCAACGTCATGAAGCTCTGCCAGGACAAGCGGGGCGAGTTCCAGGAGATGCACTACCTCGACACCAGCCGGGCGCGCCTGACCTATCGGATGCCGCTGGCCGAGCTGATCTACGACTTCTACGACCGGTTGAAGTCGACGAGCCGGGGGTACGCCACCCTCGACTACGAGTTCTACGACTACGTCGATTCGAAGCTGGTCAAGCTGGACGTCCTGCTCAACGGCGACCCGGTCGACGCCCTGTCGATCATCGTCCACGAGGAGAAGGCGTACGAACGGGGCAGGGAACTCGTCGATCGGCTTCGGGAACTGATCCCGCGCCAGATGTTTAAGATAGCGATCCAGGCGGCGGTCGGGTCGCGGGTGATCGCCCGGTCGACGCTGTCCGCCGTCCGAAAGGACGTTCTGGCAAAGTGTTATGGTGGCGACGTCACCCGCAAACGAAAGCTCCTCGAGAGGCAGAGGGAGGGGAAGCGGAAGATGAAGCAGATCGGAACGGTCCAGATCCCGCAGGAGGCCTTCCTGGCGATCCTGAAATCGGGGGAGTAGGAGAATGGGAAGCGCCGCCGCGAAGACGCACGTCGCCAAGGAGAGCCGCCTCAGGCGGGAGGTCCGGGAGACGATCCGCTCGCTCGCCTGGGCGGTCGTTCTCTTCCTGATCATCCGGACCTTGGCGTTCCAGGCCTTTCGGATCCCGTCCCCATCGATGGAAGACACCCTCCTGATCCATGATTTCCTCTTCATCAGCAAACTCACCTATGGCCCGAAAGTCCCCTTCACCGACCTGCGGCTCCCGGGGCTACGCGAGCCGGAACCGGGAGACGTGGTCGTCTTCAAGAATCCGCAGAAGGTGGACCAGGACTACATCAAGCGCTGCGTGGCCGTCGGCGGCCAGACGGTCGAGTATCGCGACAAGGTCCTCTACGTCGATGGGGTCCGTCAGGTGGAGCCGTACGTCAAGCACACCGACCCGCGGGTCCTCCCCGGGCGGGACAACTTCGGGCCGTTCCGGGTCCCGGAGGGGAAGCTGTTCATGATGGGGGACAACCGCGACAACAGCAGCGACAGCCGGTACTGGGGGTTCCTCGACGAGTCGCTGATCCACGGGAAGGCGGAGATCATCTACTTCTCCTGGAGCGCAGACCGGATGCTGCCGCGGTTCAAGAGGCTGCTGATGAGGATCGAGTAGGGTGCCGGCCGGCCTCTACGTCCACGTCCCTTTCTGCAAACGCCGCTGCGGCTACTGCGACTTCTACGTCGAGACGGGCAAGGAGGCCCTCTTCGATCGGACCGTCGACGCGATCCTCCGGGAGGCGGCGCGGGAAGCGGGGGCGTGGGCCGGATCGTGTTTCGACAGCTTGTTCGTCGGCGGAGGGACGCCCAGTCTACTGGGTCGGCGGCGGTTGGGACGGCTTCTCGACGGGCTGCGCGACCGCCTCCCGTTGCTCTCCGACGCCGAGATCACCATCGAAGCGAACCCCGAGTCGACGGACGCCGACCTGCTCGCCGGCCTCCGAGCGGCGGGGATGAACCGGCTCAGCCTCGGGGTCCAGTCGTTCGCGGACCCCGAGCTGCGTCTGCTCGACCGGCTTCACGACGCGGCGAGAGTGCGGAAGGTGGTCGAAATGGCGCGAGCCGCCGGGGTTCCCCAGTTGTCCCTCGACCTCATCTACGGAATTCCCGGAACCGGGGCGGGGGCGGCCTGGCGGCAGACGCTGGACGAAGCGATCGCCCTCGTTCCGGACCACCTCTCCTGCTACCTGCTCTCCCTCGAGGAACGGACCCCGATGGGCCGGCGGGCGGCCCGCGGGGAGCTGCACCTGCCGGGTGACGCGGCGGCGCGGGCGTTCTATGATTCGGCCCGGCAGCGCCTGGAGCAGGCAGGCTACGAGCACTACGAGATCTCCAACTGGTCGCGCCCCGGGCGGGTCTGCCGGCACAACGTCAACGTCTGGCGAGGCGGGGTCTACCTCGGGTTGGGCCCGGGCGCCCACGGGTACGACGGCACGGTTCGCCGTGCGAACCTGCCGGACCTGATCGGATACCTCTCCGGGATCGAGGGAGGCGGCATCCCTCCACGGGAGGAGGAGCGGATCGACGAGCGACGCCGGTTCGAGGAACGGCTGCTCCTCGGGCTCCGTCTCCGGGAGGGGGTCGCGTGGAGGGAGATCAAGGGACGGTTCGGGGAAGAGGCCGCGGAGGCGCTGCGCCGGGCGGCGGCTCCTTGGGTGGATCGGGGGTTTCTGGCATGCGACGAGGAGCGCCTCCGGATCGAGAAGGAGGGGTGGTTCGTCTCGAACCGCCTGGTCGGAGAACTGATCACGGGAGCGGAATCGAGCGGTGCGTGTCGCGCTCGTCCATGACTGGTTGACCGGGATGCGGGGCGGCGAGAAGGTCCTCGAGGCCTTCTGTGACCGATTCCCCGACGCGCCGATCTACACGATCGTCCACCGGCCGGGATCGGTGAGCCCCGTCATCGAGAGCCACCGGATCTTCCCCTCCTTCGTGCAGCGCCTGCCACGCGGGGTTTCCTCCTACCAGCGCTACCTGCCGCTCCTGCCCGCGGCGATCGAGCGCTTCGACCTGCGCGGCTTCGACCTCGTCCTATCGACGAGCCACTGCGTCGCGAAAGGTGCCCGGGTCCATCCCGGAACCCGGCATCTCTGCTACTGCCATACTCCGATGCGCTACGTCTGGCCCGCCTACGAGGAGTACTTCGGAGACAAACGCTTCGGCGCGCCGGCCTCGTGGCTGTTGCCGCTGCTCGCCACCGCGCTGCGGACCTGGGACGTCGCGGCGAACCACCGGGTCGACTCGTTCGCCGCGAACAGCCGGCACGTCGCCGCCCGGATCGCGCGCTGGTACGGGCGGGCGGCGCGGGTGATCCACCCCTGGGTCGACACGGAGCGGTTCCACCCGCCCGCCGAGCCGGGGGAGGGGGGCTACGACCTGATCCTGTCGGCGCTGGTTCCTTACAAGCGGATCGATCTCGCCCTGGACGCCTACCGCGGAAGACCCGAGCAGCGTCTGGTGGTCGCCGGATCGGGGGTCGAGAAGGAACGCCTGCTCCGGAGGGCTCCGCAGAACGTGCGGTTCTTCGACTGGCTCTCTCCCGAGGAGACCGTCCGGATGATACAGAGCTGCCGCGCGCTCGTCTTCCCGGGCGAGGAGGACTTCGGGATCGTGCCGGTGGAGGCGATGGCCTGCGGCAAGCCGGTGGTCGCCTTCCGCAGCGGCGGCGCGATGGAGACAGTGGTGGAGGGGGAGACCGGCCTCTTCTTCGACCGGCCGACGCCCGAGGATCTCGCCGGCGCGCTCGATCGCCTCCGGGAGCAGCGATGGGATCCGCCGGCGATTCGTGCGCACGCCCTCCGGTTCGGTCGAGAGCGCTTCGATCGCGAGGTCGACGCCTGGCTGGACGAGGAGGGGGTCGGCGCGGACCCGTCCTAGGAGAGGGACGTGGGGCAGGTCGAACGCCGCAAGCGCTACACGCGGATCCAGGCGGTCTGGCACGTCTCCGACTTCGTCTCGGTCGTCGGCGGCTTCGTGCTGGGCCACGCGATCCGCTTCTCCCCGGTGGTGACGGCGATCGTCCCGGCCCGGACGGAGGTCCCTCCACTGCGGCTCTACTTCTACGCGGGCGTCGCGGCCGCCGTCCTCTGGATCTTCCTGTTCCACGCACTCGGGCTCTACCGGGCGGAGGGGAGCCGGCGCGCGGTCCGCTTCCCCGTTCTGGTGCGGTCGTCGGTGCTGGGAATGCTCCTCAACGCCGCGGTGGCGTTCTTCTAT
>WJJW01000370.1 GCA_014729455.1 Candidatus Eiseniibacteriota bacterium | reverse complement strand
TACGATGTTCTGATCGCGTTCAACGACGACTCGTACGTTCTCCACAGCACCGACTTCGCGAAGACCGGCGTCCTGCTGATCAACGGAGAGCCCGACAAGCCCGCGGTGATGCGCCATCCCGAGCTCGAGAACAACATCGTCTATCACGTGCCGATGGAGCGGATCGCGCGCAAGGAGATCGGGGAGCCGCGATCGAAGAACATGGTCGCGATCGGTGCGACGTCGGCGCTCTTCGGCTTCGAACGCGAGCTGCTGGAGGCGAACATCCGCGAGCGGTTCGGCAAGCGGAGCGAGAAGATCCTGGAGGACAATCTCGGCGCCTTCCGCGCCGGTTTCCGCTACGTCGAAGAGAACATCGAGAAGAAGGATCCTTACCAGCTCCGCGCGGCGAAGGGGGAGGGGTTCTTCGTTCTGACGGGGAACGAAGCGGTCGCGCTCGGTGCGGTCTACGCGGGATGCCGCTTCTTCGGCGGGTATCCGATCACCCCGGCCTCCGAGATCATGGAGGTCATCGCCGCCGAGCTCCCCCGGATCGGCGGGGCGATGGTCCAGGCCGAGGACGAGATCGCCAGCATGGGAATGGTCCTCGGCGCGGCGTTCTCCGGGGTTCGTTCGATGACCGCGACGTCCGGACCGGGTCTCTCCCTGATGGCGGAGCTGATCGGACTCGCTTCGATGGCCGAGCTTCCGTGCGTCATCGTCGACGTCCAGCGCGGAGGGCCGAGCACCGGTCTACCGACCAAGACGGAGCAGGCCGATCTCGCGCTCGCGCTCACGGCGACGCACGGCGAGGCGCCTCACGTGGTCCTCGCCCCCATGATGATCCAGGACTCGTTCACCATCATGCGCACCGCCTTCGACATCGCCGAGGAGTTCCAGCTCCCCGTGATCGTGCTGACCGAGCAGAGCCTCGGTTTCCGCCGCTCGGATCTGCCCAAGTCGATGCTCCGGGACGCCGAGAAGTGGGAGTTCCCGCCCCGCTCCGTGCCGGAGCCGGACGAAGGGGCCCGCTACTACCGCTACCGGCTGACCGAGAGCGGGGTCTCCCCCCGAGCGATCCCGGGGATGGCCGGTCTCCAGCACGTGGTCACGGGGCTCGAGCACGCCGAGGACGGAAAACCGGCCTACGATCCGAAGACGAGGCGTGCGATGATGGAGAAGCGGTATCGGAAGCTGGACGGGATCATCCGGAAGTACACCGACGTCGTCCGGTACGGCGAGGAGAACGAGAAGGTCGACGTCGGCGTGATCGGCTGGGGTTCGACCGCCGGACCGATCAAGGAAGCGGTCGACGTCGCACGGAAGAACGGGATCAAGGCCGCAGGTCTCGTACCGCGGCTCCTCTACCCGAGTCCGAACGAGCCGATCGGGGAGTTCATCCGCTCCTGCAAAAAGGTGATCGTCGCCGAAGGGAACATGACGGGCCAGTACGCGAGGTTCCTCCGGTCCGAGTTCCCCGGATTCGATCCCGAGCATTTCAACAGCTATACCGGCATGCCGATCCGGTACCACGACATCCTGGCAAAGATCGAGGAGGTTGCGTGATGGCGACCACAACGGAGCATACACATCCACCGAAGCCGAGCTTCTACAAGAGCGATCGCAAGCCGGTCTGGTGCGCCGGATGCGGAGACTACGGGGTCCTCAACTCCATCTTCTCCGCCCTCGCCCGAATCGAGGTCGACCCGAACAATCTCGTGGTGACCTCCGGGATCGGATGCTCCAGCCGGATGCCGGGGTTCATCAAGGCGTACGGATTCCACGGCGCGCACGGCCGCGCCCTGCCGGTCGCGGTCGGCGTGAAGGTCGCCAACCCGGAGCTCGAGGTTCTCGTGGTCGGCGGTGACGGCGACGGATTCTCGATCGGCGGCGGACACGTCGCGCACGTCTGTCGGCGCAACGTCGACATGACCTACATCGTGATGGACAACCAGATCTACGGGCTGACCAAGGGGCAGACTTCGCCGACCTCGGAGCCCGGCACGGTCACGAAGGCGTCGCCGTACGGAACGGTCGAGGCGGCGATCCAGCCCGTCGCGCTGATGCTCTCCTACGGCGCCACGTACGTCGCGCGCGGCTACTCGTCTCAGCCGAAGGAGCTTGCGGAGCTGATCGAGCGCGGGATCCGCCACAAGGGATTCTCGTTCATCCACGTCCTCAGCCCGTGCGTGACCTTCAACAAGGCGGTCGGCTACGACTACTTCGGCAGCCACTCCGCTCCGATCCCGAAGAACCACAAGCTGGACGATCTCTACGGAGCGATCCGGATGACCGGGGATCCGCCCGACACCTTCTACCTCGGCGTCTTCTACGAGGTGCAGCGGCCGACCTACGGCGAACAGGTCTACAAAGACGGCCGGCGTCCCGATCCCGCGCCGCCGATCGATACCGAGCGGATCATCCAGAGGTACTCCTAGAGGGACCGGTCGAACCTCCCTCGGAGTCGATCGATGAACCTGGCCCGTCTCCTGAAGCCGGAGCTGATCAAGCTGGAGATGGAGACGACTCCTCCGGTCGAGGAGGAGCGCGACGAGATTCCACGCGAACGATACGTCTGGCGGATCAAGGAGGCGGTCCTCGGCGAGATCGCCGACCTGATCGCGGCGGGGGGACGGATCGGCAACCGCAATCGCCTGTTCACCGATCTGCTGAATCGCGAGAAGAAGGCATCCACCGGCC
>WJJW01000369.1 GCA_014729455.1 Candidatus Eiseniibacteriota bacterium | reverse complement strand
GTGTGTGGTGGTGGAAGGAATCGGAACCGGGGCGGGCCGCACCCCAGTGGGGCGGGCACGGACCCCGGTCGGCTTCATGCAATTTGTCGCTGCACTCCGAACGATCGCCATTCCCCGCGGTGATCGACCCACAGGCAAGGACGGAAACCGATGACGAGCAAGGGCGCGAACTGCCGGTACGAGATGATCCATGTCCAGCCGGGCTACGTCATGGTGGAGCACGACCTCTTCAGTCGAGCGGTCCGCTCCTATTTCACGACCGATCCGATCCCGCCCAAGGAGGAGTATCGGGAAGGGAACCGGACCTGGAGATCGGCCGGAATGGGTCAGTCTTTCCGATTCGACATCCGCGACGCGGAGACGGGGGAGGTCACTTCGTACCGGGAGCTTCTCGGACTTCTGTACTACGCGAGCTGCGAGGAAGGGACGGGCGTGCACGAGATCGGACGCCTCGCCCATGAGAACCGCATCTCGATCTACGTCGCGATCACCTACGAGGATCCGGATCGCCGGAACAGCGGGCTCGGACACGACAAGCTCCGGATCCTGAACGAGGCGTTCAACGAACGGCTCCAGTCGAGGGACAAGAAGATCCTCATCCTCCCCGACGTTTTCGGGCTGCATCGCACGATGTCGTACGGGCAGGTGATGATCGACTTCGGACTCACCTCGATGGAAGGGGGCGAGTAGGCCTCCACCGAAGGAGAAACGGGATTCATGAAGCTGAACGACTTGAGCGAGAAGCTGGACCTGAAGGCCCAGACGCGGATCTTCGACCGGGAGATCAGCGGCGTCTACATCTCGGACATGGTCAGCGACGTCATCGCGAACGCGAAGGCGGGAAACCTGCTCGTGACCGTCCAGATCCACAACAACGTCATCGCGGCGGCGAACCTCGTCGACATCGCCGGTATCGTCGTCACCCAGGGGAAGGCTCCGGCGGAGGACGTGGTCAAGATGGCCGAGAAGGCGGAGATCACGCTCTTCACCACGGAAATGAACCGCTGGCAGATGGCGACGCAGCTCTACGAGGCGGGGATCCGCTAGAGTCCGATCGATCGACCGGCCGCGCAGGAGAGACGAGATGGAAGACGCGACGGCGGAACGCGGGCAGATCCCGATGCGGAAGGTCGTGGAGATCCTCCGGTGCGAGGTGCTCTGGGGTGAGGAGCTCCTGGACTCCCTGCTGGTCCGCGCCTGCTTCGCGGCGGATCTGATGAGCGACGTTCTCGCCTACTCCGATCCGGGCGCGGTTCTGATCACGGGCCTGACGACGGTCCAGTCGATCCACACGGCCAACGTGGCCGATCTGTCCGCGATCCTCTTTGTGGGCGGCAAGCGGCCGGCCCCGGATGTCTACGCCATGGCCGAGGAGAAGCGGATCCCGGTCTTGGTCACACCCCTCTCGATGCAGGAGGCCTGCAACGCACTGCGGCGGAACGGGATGAGCGCGGAGAGCCGGCCGTGACCGCGGCCGACGAGGTCCTCCTCCGCGAACGTTTTCGTATCACCGGCTCGGACTTCGAGCACGGCGGCGAGGTCTCCGCGCGGATCAAGTCGATCCTGAAGGAGATCGGGATCCCGGTGGAGGCGATTCGCCGTCTCTCGATCGCGAACTTCGAGGCGGAGATGAACGTCGTGATGTACGCGGACGAGGCGACCTTGACGTTGGAGGTTTTCTCGAACGCGGTCCGGGTCGAGGTCGCCGATCGGGGGCCCGGTATCCCGGACGTCGAGAAGGCGATGGAGCCCGGCTTCTCGACGGCGACCGAAGAGATGCGCGCCCGCGGATTCGGGGCGGGTCTGGGTCTGCCGAACATCGAGAGGAACACCGACGAGTTCGTCATCGAGTCGGAGGTCGGCACCGGAACCACCCTCCGCTATCGGGTGAGCTGGAGCTGAGGATGCACGGAATGGTCGGGGAGATGACGCGGAGAGTCCACTCGATCGAGATCGACTCGGAGAAGTGCATCGGGTGCGTGGCGTGCAGCGTCGTCTGTCCGACCGAGGCGATCCGCGTGCGGAGCGGGCTCGCTCGGGTGAGCCACGATCTGTGCATCGACTGCGGCGGCTGCATCGCCGCCTGCCGGTACGACGCCGTCCGGGCGAGGATGTCCTCCACCTCGGATCTCGCGCGGTTCAAGCACACGGTCGCGATCCCGTCGATGACGCTCTACGGGCAGTTCGGGAGCAACGTCGATCCGAGCCAGGTCCTCGACGGTCTGATCCAGATCGGATTCGACAGCACCTACGACATCTCCTGGATGTACGAGATGCTCGGCCGCGCGACCGACGCTTATCTGTCCGAGTGCGGCGGGCCGTGGCCGAAGATCACGGCGAGCTGCCCGGCGATCGTCCGCCTCGTCCAGATCCGCTATCCGGATCTGATCCCGCATCTCGTTCCTTTGGAGTCGGCGCGGGAGCTCGCGGCCAAGCTGCACCGCCGGAGGCTGGCGAAGGAGCTCGGCCTCGCCCCCGACGAGATCGGATTCTTCTTCATCAGCCCGTGCACGGCGATCATGAATTCGATCGTCAGTCCCGTCGGGATGGACCGATCCTACGTCGATGGCGCGCTGTCGATCTCCGAGGTGTACGGCCCCCTGCTGAAGGCGATCATGAGCAGGGACGGCAAGGACCTCGACGCGCCGGTCAGTGCCCGCGGGATGCAATGGTCGGTCGCCGGGGGACAGATCGGGGAGATGCGCAACGAGAACACGATCGCGATCAGCGGCGCGACGGACATCCTCCGCGTGTTCGATCGGATCGAATCCGGGAAATTCCAGAGCGTCGACCTGATCGAGGCGCACATCTGTCCCGGCGGCTGCGTCAGCGGGCAGCTCCGGATCGAGAACCGGCACGCGGCGGAGCGGAGCATCCAGAGGATCGTCCGGCGGCGCGATCGCCACGACCGGGTGAAGGAAGAGCGGGTCCGGTCCCTCTTGCATGAGCACTTCTTCGATCTCGAGGAGCAGATTGCGGCGCGGCCGGTCCAGGCCCTCGGTGGCGATCTTCGCACCGCGATCGCGATGAAGCGGAAGAGGCAGGAGGTTCTCGAGGGGTTCCCAGGAAAGGATTGCGCCGCTTGCGGGGCGCCGACGTGCGAGGCGCTGGCGCGGGACGTGGTCAAGGGTGAGGCCGATCCGGAGGATTGCGTGTTCGTGAGGATCGACCGGCTGGAGGGCGGTGCGTCGACCGCCGGGGAGGGCGAGGATGAGTAAGAGCCTGCTCATCATGGACCTGAGTTGCCCGCAGTGCGCGGAGCGGCTGACGGACGGCTGCAAGGTACGGCTGGACGCATACATCAAGGAGTCCGGCCAGCACGGGGTCATGGCGCTGAGCGCGGCGTTCGGCGACTACACGGTCGTGACCGACATGGACGTTCCGGAAGGGACGGTCGTGGAGTTCCGGTGTCCGAAGTGCGAGGCGGGGCTCGCCATCCCTCTGGAGTGCAAGCTCTGCAAGGCGCCGATGGTCTCGCTGAACCTGGCGCAGGGCGGCTACGTCGAGTTCTGCTCGAGACGCGGGTGCAAGGGGCACGCGCTCGGCGGGATCGGCGACATCGATCAGATGATGAATCTGATGAACCGGATGTTCGAGACGCCCTACGACTAGGCAACGAGCCCGCGGACCGAACGGCGAGGATGGGAAGAAGGGACGAGGAACCAACGGCATGAGCTCTCATCGGAAGTACGATTTCAAGCACCTCCACTACGTCGGGCAGGACGGGAAGCTGATCCCCGAGCTCCAGCGCGCGCAGGAGGAGGACGGGTACATCAAGCCGGAGAAGATCCGGGAGATCCACGAACGCTACGGGATCCCCTTGAGCCACATCTTCGGCGTGGCGACCTTTTACTCGCAGTTCCGGCTCGACCCGGTCGGGAAGAACATCATCCGCGTGTGCCACGGCACCGCCTGCCACGTGGCCGGCGCCAAGGAGATCACCCGGAGTCTCGAGGACATCCTGGAGATCAAGTCGGGCGGGACGACGGAGGATCGACTCTTCACCCTCGAGACCGTCTCCTGCCTCGGATGCTGCAGCCTGGCTCCCGTGATCATGATCAACGACGACACCTACGGGAACCTGAAGCCGGGCGACCTGAAGAAGATCATCAAGGACTATCGGAAGCGAGAGGCCGCAGAGGTGGCGCAGAAATGAAGATCATCGTCGGGCTGGGGACGTGCGGCATCGCCGCCGGAGCGGAGGAAACCTACCGGGAGCTTCTGGGAAAGCTGGGCGACGCGAACGGTCGGATCGCGCTGGAGAAGACGGGCTGCATCGGGATGTGCTACCGGGAGCCGCTCGTCGAGGTCCGGAGGGACGACGGCCGGTGCGAGCACTACGGGAACGTCACGAAGGATCGGGTCGCCCGGCTCCTCGATGAGGTCGTGCAGAACGGCGAGGCGATCGACGACTGGCTGGTCTGGACGAGCGACCGGACCGGCTCCGAGACCGCCTATCTGGACCGCCAGCAACGGATCGTCCTGCGCAACTGCGGAACGATCAATCCGGAGAAGATCGAGGACTACCTGGCGGCCGGTGGATACGACGCGTTGAAGAAGGTCCTCTCGGATGCGGATCCCGAGGCGGTCATCAACCTCGTGATCGAGTCCGGGTTGCGCGGGCGCGGCGGGGCCGGCTTCCTCACCGGGATGAAATGGCGGTTCACGCGTCTCGCTCAGGGAGACCGCAAGTTCGTCATCTGCAACGCGGACGAAGGGGACCCGGGGGCCTTCATGGATCGCTCGGTCCTCGAAGGGGATCCGCACGCCGTTCTCGAGGGGATGGCGATCGCCGGGTTCGCGATCGGTGCGAACGACGGCTACATCTACGTCCGGGCGGAGTACCCGAAGGCGATCGAGCGCCTCACGATCGCCATCGCCGAGGCGGAGGAGCGGGGCCTGCTGGGCACGAACATCCTCGGCACCGGCTTCGACTTCCACGTGAAGCTCAAGGAGGGCGCCGGCGCGTTCGTCTGCGGGGAGGAGACGGCGCTGATCGCGTCGATCGAGGGGAAGCGCGGGATGCCGCGCGTTCGGCCCCCGTTCCCGGCGACCAAGGGACTCTGGGAGAATCCGACGAACATCAACAACGTCGAGACCTTTGCGAACGTTCCGTGGATCGTCGCGCACGGCCCGGAGGCGTACAACTGCCTGGGCACGCGAAACAGCAAGGGAACGAAAGTGTTCGCGATGGCGGGGAAGATCCGGCGGGGTGGTCTGGTCGAGGTGCCGATGGGGATCTCGATCGCGGAGATCGTCCACGAGATCTGCGGGGGGATCAAGGACGACAAGAAGTTCAAGGCCGTGCAGTTGGGCGGCCCGTCGGGAGGCTGCATCCCGGCCGAGCTGCAGGACACCTTGATCGACTATGAATCGATCAACAAGACGGGCGCGATCATGGGCTCGGGCGGCCTGGTCGTCATGGACGAAACGACCTGCATGGTCGACGTGGCCCGCTTCTTCCTCGACTTCACCCAGCGGGAATCGTGCGGGAAGTGCACCTTCTGTCGGGTCGGAACGAAACGGATGCTGGAGGTGTTGACCCGGATCACGGAGAGCGAAGGGCGCGAGGGGGACATCGAGCTCCTCGAGCGACTCGCCGACCTGGTGAAGAACAACTCCCTGTGCGGACTCGGGCAGACGGCGCCGAACCCGGTCCTGACCACGATCAAGTACTTCCGTTCGGAGTACGAGGCGCACATCAACAACAAGAAGTGTCCGGCGCACAGCTGCCAGGCGCTTCTCACCTACACGATCACCGACGCGTGCAACGGATGCATGGTCTGCGGGCGCGCCTGTCCGTCGGGGGCGATCACGGGAGAAAAGAAGCAGATGCACGTGATCGACCAGTCGAAGTGCATCCAGTGCGACGAGTGCTACAGAGCCTGCCGCTTCCATGCGATCGAGCGGGTGTGATGGGTCGGAGGGGGTGAAGGAATCATGGATCTCGTCAAGCTCGAAATAGACGGCAAGAGGATCATCGCCGACAACAGCCAGACGATTCTGGAGGTCGCCCGGGCGAACGGAATCGACACGATCCCGACTCTCTGCAACGACGAGCAGCTCGAGCCGTTCTCGTCCTGCTTCGTCTGTGTCGTGAAGGTGAAGGGGGCGCGGACGCTGCTGCCGGCCTGCTCGACGAAGGTGTCGGCGGGCATGTCGGTCGAAACCGAAAACGAGGAGATCCGGCAATCGCGCCGGGCGTCCCTCGAGCTGATGCTTTCGAACCACTACGCCGACTGCATCGGCCCGTGCCAGCTCGCCTGTCCCGCCGGGATCGACATCCAGGGATACATCGCGCTCGCCGCTCTCGGAAAGTACCGGGACGCCATCCAGTTGATCAAGGAGATGAACCCGCTCCCGGCGATCTGCGGACGCGTCTGCACGCGGCCCTGCGAGGTGAGCGGGTGCCGGCGGAACATGCTGGACGAGCCGGTCGGGATCGACTTCATCAAGCGCTACATCGCCGACATCGACCTCGGTGCGCGCAACCCGTTCCGCCCGCAGACCGCGCCGCCGAACGGCAAGAAGGTCGCGGTGGTCGGGGCGGGACCGGCTGGGCTGTCGTGCAGCTACTACCTCGCGATCCGCGGCTACGACGTCCGGATGTTCGAGGCCCTGCCGGAGGCGGGGGGGATGCTGCGTTACGGGATCCCGGAGTATCGGCTCCCGAAGGACGTGCTCGACCACGAGGTCAACGGCATCCTCGAGCTGGGCGTGCAGCTCTCGACGAACGTGGCCCTCGGCAAGGACTTCACCGTCAACGGCCTGAAGGAGAAGGGCTACGACGCCGTCTTCCTCGGTCTCGGGGCGTGGAAGAGCTCGCTGATGCGCGTCCAGAACGAGGAGACCGAAGGGGTCCTCCCCGGGATCGACTTCCTGCGCACCGTGGCCCTCGGGCGTTCGCCGGAGCTTTCCGGCACGGTCCTCGTCGTCGGCGGAGGGAACACGGCGATCGATTGCGCCCGGACGGCCCTCCGGTTGGGGGCGGACAAGGTGAAGCTCCTCTACCGGCGGACCCGCAACGAGATGCCCGCGAACGACGTGGAGATCGTCGAGGCGGATCACGAGGGCGTGGAGATGGAGTTCCTGACCGCCCCGACCCGGGTCATCGCGACCGATGGACGGGTGACCGCGCTGGAGTGCCTTCGGATGGAGCTCGGCATGCCCGACGAGAGCGGACGTCGCAGCCCCAAGCCGATCCGGGGGTCGGAGTTCACGATCGACTGCGACTTCGTGATCGCGGCGATCGGGCAGGCGACCCGGGTTCGCGAGCTCGTCGACGGCACGATCCCGAAGTTCCTGCCCGTGGGAGAGGTCCTCAACCTCACGCGCTGGAACACGATCCAGGCGGGGGAGGAGACGTACGAGACCAGCGTCGAGGGGGTCTTCGCGGGCGGGGACGTCGTCACCGGCGCGGCGACCGCCATCGAGGCGATCGCGGCCGGCCGCAAGGCGGCCCACGCGATCGACGCCTACCTGACGGCGGGCAAGGCCGCACCGGAGCCGTTCGAGTTCTTCAGCAAGAAGGACCGGTTCCGCAAGGTCACGGTGGAGGATCTCAACCAGGGACCGACGTATGCGCGGCGAACGATGCCGGCCCTTCCGGAGGAAGAGCGGGTGGCGGGGTTCGCAGAGGTGGAGACCGGCTACTCCGCCGAGGATACGAAGCTGGAGAGCCACCGGTGCCTGGAGTGTGGGTGCAGCGCGCTCTTCCGATGCGACCTCCGCAAGTACGCGACCGAGTACCACGTCGAGCTCGACTCGTTCGTGGGAGAGGCGAAGCGTCACGAGGTCGATCGAACGCACCCGTTGATCCACCTCGACCCGAACAAGTGCATCCTGTGCGGACGATGCGTTCGGATCTGCAACGAGGTCGTCGGCGCGTCGGCCTACGGGTTCATCGACCGCGGCTTCAACACGATCGTAAAACCGGAGCTGGGGGGATCCCTCCTCGATACGGAGTGCGTCAACTGCGGGCTCTGCATCGCGACCTGCCCGACGGCGGCCATCGATCAAATGCTCCCTCTGGACAAGCCGGGGCCGTGGGCGACCGACAGGCAGCCGACCGTCTGCCACTACTGCGGGGTCGGCTGTCGTCTCGACCACGAGACGTTCGGCGACTCCCTCGTCCGGGTCGCCCGGTTCGAGGGCGACTCGATCACCGAGGGGAACCACTGCAAGAAGGGTCGGTTCGGCTTCAACTACGTGCAGGCTCCGGATCGGTTCACGCGAGGGATGATCCGGGCCGGCCGGGAGCTGCAGGACGCGGACCTGGAGGAAACGATCGCGCACACGGCGCTGCGCTTGAAAGAACTCACACGGAAGTACGACGGCGAGGAGATCGCCCTGTTCGTTTCCCCGAGGATGACGAACGAGGAAGCCTACCTCGCCCAGAAGTTCGCCCGCGTCGCGCTGAAGACGAACAACGTGACCTCGCTCTCGCGGCTCGTCAATCGAAAGCTCTCCTCCCCCTCCGTCGTTTCGACCACCGGCTACGCCGAGCTGCGGGACGCCCAGGCGATCCTCGTCGTCAACTCGAACGTCGACGAGGAGAATTTCGTGGTCGACCTGCAGATCAAGAAGGCGATCCGCAACGGGGGAAAGCTGATCTACGTCGGACCCGAGGAGAACCGCGTCTCACGGTTCGCCGAGGTTTTCCTCCGCTGCGCCGACGGTACCCAGCCGCGCCTCTTGCTGGATCTCCTCGCGAAGGTCCGCGAGATCGAAGGCGGCGGGGGCGCGCTCCCTCCGGCCCTCGCGCAGCTCCTGGAGCTGGACGACGAGACGGCGCGGCGGGAGCCGACCGGGGTCGATCCGGAGGCGCTCGCGGAGGCGGCCGGGATCCTGTCGGAGAGCATTCTGAAGGTTCTGGCGTTCAACAAGGACTACCGCGGCCTGCGGAGGCCGGGGGACGAGGACCTCATCGCCGCGGTCGCCGGCGCGCTCGGCTGCGGGGTCCTCGCGATGCACGAGAAGGCGAACACGCAAGGCCACCTCGACCTGGGCGTCGATCCGCGATGGTTCCCCGGCTATGCGCCGCCGGCGGATCCCGCGACCATCGACGAGTTCGAGAAGCAGTGGTGCGTCAGCCTTCAGGATCTCCGACTGGAGGAACCGGACGTCGAGAAGAAGCTCCGGGAGAAGCGGATCCGGGTCGCGATCGTCCTGGGAGAGGATCCGTTCGGAGCGGAAGGGTATCCCCGTGAGATCCTGGACGGGCTGCTGGCCGCCGACTTCCTGGTGGTCGGCGATCAGTTCCAGACCGCGACCGTGCGGATGGCGAACGTCGCCCTCCCGCTGTCGAGCGCAGCGGAGACGAGCGGGACGATGACGAGCCTGGAGCGGCGCGTCCAGCCTCTGGAGCGCGCGGTGCCGCCCCGATCGGGGATGGAGACCTGGGAGATTCTCACCGCGATCGCGGCCGGGATGGGGCTCCGGTTCAAGATGAAATACACCGGGGTCGCGGAGATCTCCGAGGAGATCGCCCGCGTCGTGCCCAGCTACGCACCCGCGCTCGCCGGCACCACGGAAGCGGGCGTGATCTGGGATCTGGCGAGCTTCCCGCTGACCGCGTCCGATCCCGATCGCCGCGTGTTCCAGGAGGCGATCCGACCGGAGCGGACCCTTCGGCTCGACTATCTCGAGGCGCGGTTCGAGCGCTGGTTCGAGGAGGTCTTCCGGGACGCCCGTGC
>WJJW01000045.1 GCA_014729455.1 Candidatus Eiseniibacteriota bacterium | reverse complement strand
GCGTGAGGATCCGATCCAGCGGGTTGAGGTGGATCCCGGCGCGCGGGATCCCGTCGGCGACGCCGACGGCCGGCGCGCGGACGAGGAGCAGCTCGGGATCCCGTGCGTCGGCGCGGACATCGGCGATCAGGGTCTTCTCGGCCATCGGTTCGGCTCCTTCCCTCCTACACCGTCGGGTCGGTCAGGACGTCGAGGTCGTGCATCGACCAGATCCGCGGGTTCTTGATCCGGCGCTGGCCGATGCTCTGGTAGGACATCTCGACCAGCGTCACGAGATAGCCGCGCAGCTCGTGGAGCGCGACGATCTCGTCGGTGTCCATCTGCCGCGCCGACTTGTACGGATCCATGTCCGCTTCGATTCGCGCCTCGACCGCCTTCATCCCCTTTTCGACCTTCGCCCGCTCCTCCGGGTCGTCGGTGATGATCTGGAAGTTCTCGTCGAGCTTGGTGCGGAACGCGCCGATCGCCAGGGTCCGTCCCTCCATCACCGCCAGGCGGGTGATCGGCGTCGAGAGCTGGAGAAACGGCTCGTACGGCCGTCCGGTCATCGCGTAGTAGCCGGCGCCCGACGCCTTGCGGAGCAGCACGGTGATCATCGGAACGGTGTTCGTCGAATTCGTATACAGGAGGTTCGACCCGAAGCCGAGCAGGCCGTGCTTCTCGGCCTCCAGTCCGATGTCGAAGCCGGAGATGTCTTGCAGCCAGAGGATCGGAATCCCGTCGGCGTTGCACGACCGCGAGAACTGCGAGATCTTCGCGATCCCCTCGCGGTAGAGGATCCCTCCGGGGCGCGAGCGTTCGCGCATCTCCGGATGGCGGGTCAGCATCTGGTTGTTCGTGATGATCCCGACGTATAGGCCGCCGATCCGCGCGATCCCGGTGATCATCTCCTCGCCGGTGTGCGGCATCAGCTCCCAGAACAGCGAGGCGTCCACGATCCGCGCGATCACCTCCCGCACGTCGTAGACGACCCGGTGGTCGGCCGGGAGGAGACCGTCGATCTCCCCGATCGGGAAACGGGGCGGTGCCGGAGCGAAGGCGTGGCGGTAGTAGGGAACCGCGCTTCCGGGCAGCTTCGCCACCTCGGCGCGGATCCGGCGGATCATCGCCGGATCGTCGGGGACCCGCTCGTCGGCGCAATTGCTCAGATGGACGTGGATGTCCGCGCCGCCGATGTCGAGCGAGGTGATCGTCTGCGACTTGCCCCCCTTCACCAGCGCAGCGCCGGCGATCACCATGTACGCCTGCTCGGTCATGAACAGCTTGTCCGAGATGATCGGCATGTAGCCGCCGCCGGCGATGCAGTCGCCGAGGACCCCGGCGATCTGCGGGACCCCGTTGGCGGACAGCAGCGCGTTCATCTTGAAGATGTACCCCGCGCCGAGCTTCCCGGGAAACGTCTTCGACTGCTCCGGGAGGAACAGGCCGGAGCAGTCGACGAGATAGATCACCGGTAGCTTCAGCCGCAGCGCGACCTCCTGCGCACGCTCGATCTTCTCCGGCGTCATCGGCCACCAGGATCCCGACGCGACGGTGTTGTCGTTGGCGATCACGACCGTCCAGCGCTCCTCGACCCGGACGAACGCCGTGATCACGCCGGCGGCGGGGGAGGTCCGCGGCGGCTCGCCGAAGGTGAGCCCGTAGTTGACGAACGTGTTGATCGGGAAGATCTCGCTGCCGGGATCCTTGAGGATCTCGATCCGCTCCCACGTCGTCATCTTCCCCTTCGCGTGGACCCGATCGACGTACTTCTCGCCCCAACCCCGCCGCACCTCCTCGCGACGCTCGCGAAGCCGGGCGTTGAGCGGCTCCATCGCCTCGAGGTTCTTGCGGAAGGTCTTCTCGTCCGCGACCTCCTCGCGGTGGCTTCCGATCGGGTGCAGGATCACCTTTGCCATTGACGCGCCCTTTCGTGTCGCTCCCCGCTCCGCTTCAGCCGAGGAGCCGTGCGATGAATCCGGTGTCGTACCGTCCGGCGGCGAACTCCGGATCCTCCATGATCCGCAGGTGGACCGGGATCGTCGTCTCCACCCCTTCGACCCCGAAGCCCTGCAGCGCGGCGATCGTTCCGATCCGCGCCGCCTCGCGGTCCGCGCCGTGGACGATCAGCTTCGCGATCAGCGAGTCGTAATGGACCGGGATCCGGTAGCCGGCCCGGACGTGCGTGTCGACCCGCACGCGGCCGCCCGGGATCTCCTCCGGCGGGGAGAACGCGGTCACCTCGCCGGGCGAGGGGCGGAAGTCGTGGAACGGGTCCTCCGCGTTGATCCGGCACTCGATCGCATGTCCGTTCCATTCGATCTCGTCCTGGCGGAACGAGAGCGGTTCCCCGGCGGCGATCCGGATCTGCTCCGCCACCAGGTCGCGGCCGGTCACCATCTCGGTGACCGGATGCTCCACCTGCAGGCGCGCGTTCATCTCCATGAAGTAAAGGGAGCCGTCCCGGTCCCGGAAGAACTCGACCGTCCCGGCGTTGCGGTAGCCGATCGCGCGCAGCGCGACGCGGATCTTCTCGCCGAGGTCGTGCCGCGTCTCGGCGTCGATGACCGGCGACGGCGACTCCTCGACCAGCTTCTGGTGGCGGCGCTGCGCGGAGCACTCGCGCTCGCCCAGGTGGATCACCTCGCCGTACGCGTCGCCGAGCACCTGGAACTCGATGTGGCGCCCGTCGACGATGTACTTCTCCATGTACAGGCGCGGATCGCCGAACGCCTTCTCCGCCTCGAGCGTGGCCTCCCGGTACCGCGGCTCGAACTCCTCGGCCCGATCGACGCGGCGCATTCCACGGCCGCCCCCGCCCGCCGTCGCCTTCAGCAGCACGGGGAAGCCGATCTCCTCGGCCACCCGCCGGCCCGTTTCGAGATCGGGCAGGGTCCCCTGCGATCCCGGGATCACCGGCAAGCCCGCCGCGCGCATCGTCTCCCGGGCGGTCGCCTTGTCGCCCATCGCGCGGATCGCCGCCGCGGTCGGACCGATGAAGCTCATCTTCGCCTGCTCGCAGACCTCGGCGAAGAGGGCGTTCTCGGCGAGGAACCCGTACCCGGGGTGGATCGCGCAGCAGTCGTTCTGCTCGGCCGCCTGGACGACGGCCGGGATGTTCAGATAGCTCTCTCCGCTGCGGGCCGGCCCGATG
>WJJW01000044.1 GCA_014729455.1 Candidatus Eiseniibacteriota bacterium | reverse complement strand
CCCTTGGAGGTCCGGCGTTCCTTGATCCGGGCCGACTTCCCCTTCAGCTCCTTCAAGTATCCGAGCTTCGCGCGGCGAACCAGCCCGCGGCGGGTCACCTCGACCTTGGCGATGCTCGGCGAGTGCATCGGGAAGACCCGTTCCACGCCGACGCCGTCGGTGACCTTGCGGACCGTGAAGGTCTCGTTGATCCCGCCGCCGCGCCGTCCCAGGCAGATCCCCTGGAACACCTGGGTCCGCTCCTTCTCCCCCTCGATCACCTTCACGTGCACCCGCACCGTGTCCCCCGGACCGAACTCCGGGAGATCGTCCCGGAGATGGGGGGCTTCGACGTTTCGCAGCACGCTCATTCCTCTCGCCTCCTTGATGGGGCCGGATCCCGCGGGGACGGAGCGTCCCCGCCCAGGTCCTCCAGCATCCGCCTGTCTTCTTCCGTCAACTCCGCCCGATCCAGCAGATCGGGCCGCCGCACGAGGGTCCGCGCGAGCGCGTCCCGGCGGCGCCACCGCTCGATCTCCTTGTGGTTCCCCGAAAGGAGAACCGGCGGAACCTCCAACCCCCGAAACCGCTCGGGCCGGGTGTAGTAACTGCAATCGAGGATCCCTTCCTCGAACGAATCGCCCCGCGCCGAGTCGTGGTCTCCCAGCACGCCGGGAATGAGCCGAACGACCGCATCGACCAGCACGAGCGCCGCGATCTCGCCGCCGGAGAGGATGTAGTCTCCGATCGAGACCTCGCGGGTGACGAACGTCCGGATCCGTTCGTCGATCCCCTTGTATCTCCCCGACAGCAGGACCACCTCCTGCGCGCCGGCGATCTCGTGCACCGCCGCCTGCGTCAACCGCTCCCCCTGCGGCGTCAGCAGGATCGTCTCGCGCCGTCCCCGCTCCATGGGCGGAAGCGCATCGACGGCCCGCGCGACCGGCTCG
This sequence comes from Candidatus Eiseniibacteriota bacterium, assembly GCA_014729455.1. Taxonomy (GTDB): domain Bacteria; phylum Eisenbacteria; class RBG-16-71-46; order CAIMUX01; family VGJL01; genus WJJW01. The sequence goes on along the minus strand of WJJW01000044.1, from coordinate 2,544 downwards.
ACCTTCAGGATCATCCCGGGACCGCCGCCGTACGGGTAGTCGTCGATCGTCCGGTGGTTGTCGTCCGCGTGATCGCGGAGCGAGACGACCCGCAGGTCGACGAGCCCCTTCTCCCGGGCGACCCGGATCATCCCCTCATCGAGCGGCCCCTCGAAGATCCGGGGAAACCCGGTCAGCAGGACGATTCTCAGACGGGGGGGTCGTCGATCCCGAGCGCCGAGCGGGAGACCGCCAGACGGATCCGTCTCCGCGGGAGATCGATCTCCGCCACGTAGTCCGGAACCGCCGGGATCAGGATCTCCTCCGGGCTCCCGTCGCGGCTCGCGCCGTTCTCCTCGTTCCCCGCTTCCACGCAATAGACGTCGTTGCTCCCCGTTTCCAGGATCTCCCGCACGGATCCGAGCCGCTCCCCTTGGTCGTCGACCACCTCCAGACCGATGAGCTGGAAGTTGTAGTGGACCCCTTCCGGGAGCGGCGGAAGCTCCTCCGGACGGACGAACAGCGAACGGCCCCGCAAGGTCTCGGCCGCCTCCACCGTTGCGATCCCCTCGAACAACACGGCGATCGTTCCCTTCGGCGCGGGGCGGCTCCGCGCGATGACGCACTCGTCGTTCCGTCCGGCGTCCCGCTCCGCGCTCCGCTTCTCGTCTCGCTCCACGAGGAGCCGCTTCCCGGGGGCGAACCGCTCGGGATCCTCGCCGGTCGGCTCGACGATCACCTCGCCGCGGAGACCGACCGGGCGGCGGATCCGTCCCACGAGAACCCGGCGGACCGGTGGGGCGGACCGTCCCGGAGCCACCTAGTCCTGATCCGGCTCGAGGATCTCTAAAACGGCTCTCTTCTGCTCCTTCGTCGCGGCGGCGGAGAGCAGCGTCCGGATCGCGCGGATCGTGCGCCCGTGCTTCCCGATGATCTTTCCTAGATCTCCATCTCCGACCCGCAGCTCGTAGACGGTCGTCTTCTCTCCCGCGACCTCCCGCACTTCGACTTCGTCGGGCTTGTCAACGAGGCGTCTGGCGATATAGTCGATCAGTTCCTTCATGTCGTCCCCGCTTCCCGCATCGTCATACCTCATCGTCTTCCCACCAATCTCCGGTCACCGCCCCGTCGCAACCTCCGAACCCGTCGTTCCTCGGATCCCGCTCGCCGCCAGATCCGTCCGGTGTCTCGCGCCGGCGTCACGCGTCGCTCGGCTTCTCCGCCGGGCTCTTCGTGGTCTGGTCTTCTTGCTTGGCTTCTTGCTTGTCGTCTTGCTCGGCTTGTTGCCCGGCTTCCTGCCCGGGTTCCGTCCGGGCTTCGGGCTGGGCCTTCGGCTCGGTCTTCGCCTCGGCCTTCGCCCGCGCCTTCGGCTTGTCCGGCACCTTCCCCGCCGCCCGGTCCTTGTAATACTTCAGGAGCCGCTCCACGCCTTCGGAGACCCGCGCTCCCTTCGAGACCCAGTCCTCGATCCGATCCAGCTCGAGCTGGATCTCCGCGGGATCGCGGACCGGGTTGTAATAGCCGATCTTCTCCAGGAAGCGTCCGTCCCGTCCCGCGCGGGAGTCGGTCGCCACCACGCGGTAGAAGGGGTGGTTCCGCCCCCCCGCTCTCTGCATCCGAATCACGACCGCCACCGATCATCCTCCTTCATCGTTTCCTCGTCGCTCCCGGTCCGTCCGCTCGCCCTTCACCAGGGCAGCCGCATCGGCATGCGCTTGCCTTTCCCCCCGCGGAGCTTCCCGACCTGCTGCATCATCTTCTTCATCGTCCCGTAGTCCTTCAGCAACCGATTGACGTCCTGCACGCGGGTGCCGCTTCCGCGCGCGATCCGCCGCCGCCGGCTGCCGTTGAGAACCTCCGGGCTGCGCCGTTCCTTGTGTGTCATCGACTGGAGGATCGCCTCGATCCTGACCAGCTCCGTCTCGTCGACCTGCCCGCCGGCGGGAAGCATCTTCCCCGCTCCCGGGATCATCTTGATCAGCTCGTCGAGCGGCCCCATCTTCCGGACCTGCTTGAGCTGCTCGTGGAAGTCCTCGAGCGTGAACTGCTTCTTCTCGAGCTGCCGCTGCAGCTTCTCCGCCTGGTCCTGGTCGACCGTGTCCTGCACCCGCTCCACCAGGCTGAGCACGTCGCCCATCCCGAGGATCCGGGAAGCGAGTCGATCTGGATGGAACAGCTCCAGACCGCTGAGCCTCTCCCCCGTCCCGAGGTAGAGGATCGGAATCCCGGTCGCCGCCCGAATGCTGAGCGCCGCCCCGCCGCGGGCGTCGCCGTCCATCTTCGTCAGCGCGACCCCGTCGATCGGCAGACGCTCTCCGAACGCCTGGGCGACCGGCACCGCTTCCTGACCGACCATCCCGTCGAGCACGAGGATCGTCGCGTGCGGCTTGACCGCATCGCGGACCCGACCGAGCTCGTCCATCAGCTCTTCGTCGACGTGCAGCCGCCCGGCGGTATCGACGAGCAACGCGTCGGCCCCGGCGTCCTTCGCCGCCCGGAGCGCGCCGCGCGCCACCGCGACCGGATCCTTCTCCGCGCGATCGGCGTGGACGCGCAGGTCGACCT
>WJJW01000368.1 GCA_014729455.1 Candidatus Eiseniibacteriota bacterium | reverse complement strand
TGGAAGGTGAGAAGGATGATCGTGAAGGCGGGAACGAGGAACGATCGATGCCGCGAAGGGATCATGTGAGGAGAGTGCCGGATCGGGGCGCGGTCGACAAGCGGTGGATCTCTTTCCTGCAAGGTCCGTAACTCTCTGACTTGTAGTGCGTTGAGGGGGAGAGTGGGGTCGCGTGGTGGTGCGGTTGCAGACCAATGAGACGGTCTGCTAAGGTCTCCGGATTCGATCGATCCAAAGAGGAAGAATCAGAGGAGGAAGCGTGATGGCAGAGATTCCGACGGTCGCTCGTGTCGGCCATGAGGTTCCGAACTTCGAGCTCGAGACGTATGACCCGGTCGGGCGTGGCTTCGGCAAGACCAGTCTCGAGGAGCTGAAGAAGCAGGGGAAGTGGACGATCCTCTTCTTCTACCCGGCCGACTTCACCTTCGTCTGCGCCACCGAGTTCGCCGCGCTGGCGGCCGACTACGCGAAGTTCAAGGAGCTCGGCGCCGAGGTGATCACCGTCAGCACCGACACCCCCTTCGTCCACCTCGCCTGGCAGGAGCACGAAGGCGAGCTGGCGGACGTGAAGTATCCGATGGGGGCGGACCGGACCGGCGCGGTCAGCCGCCTGTTCGGCGTTCTCGACGAGAGCTCCGGAAACGCGCTGCGGGGGACCTTCATCATCAGCCCCGACGGGGTCTTGATGAACGCCGAGGTCAACTTCTTCAACATGGGCCGGAACGTCAACGAGCTGATGCGCAAGTTCCGCGCGAACCTCTACCTCTCGAAGCATGGGGACGAGGCCTGTCCCGCTCAGTGGGAGGAGGGGAGCAAGACCCTCAAGCCGGGCGCCGACCTGGTCGGCAAGGTCCACCAGGCGCTTCGCTGATCGATCCCGCGTCGATCGGGTGAGCGATTTCGACCGGGGCGCTGCGGCGCCCCGGTTTTCGTTGCCGTATTTCGACCGATTTCCGAAGATCGACCCGGAGGATGCCCGTGGATCGAACCAGCCCCCGATATCGCTGGATCGCCGCCGTCCTGCTCGCGCTGGCGACCGGTGCCCCGTCCGCCGCCCAGCCGCCCGCCGATCCCCCCGCGGAGACCGAGGCCTGGGTCTTCCGGGGCGGCGTCTACGAGTCGACCGGGGGCGAGGAGATCCGGCCGATCTCCGGCGTGACGGTCGGCGTCTATGGAACCCAGCGCCAGCATCCCGATACGGGCCGGATGCTCCGCTCGGCCCGCACCGATCCACAAGGGGAGTTCGAGATCGTCGTTCCGGCCGCGGACGGGCGGTTCGCCTACTACCATGTCCGCCAGACCGACCGGGAAGGATACGCCTCCGCGCACGCCAGCAGTCGGGAGGGGACGGTCCGCAATCCGAACTGGGTCGAGTTCGACGCGGCCGTACCCCAGCGGATCTATGCGGACATCCGGTTCTGGGACATCGGTCCGCGTCCCGACCTGCTCGTCGGCGTCTCCACGCCGGTGATCGAGGAGGGGGGGGCGCGGATCGAGATCCCGGTCCAGGTCTGGAACAACGGATCGGCTCCCTCGACGCCGACCGATCTTCGCGTCGCCTCCGGGGACTGGTCGGTGGCGCTCGAGGTCCCCGCGCTCGCCGCGGGCGCGGCCGAAGCGCTCACCGCGCGCCTGGCGATCCCTCCCGCGCGGCGCGGAGAACGCCATATCTTCCGGGCGGAGGTCGACGCCGCCGGCCGCGTGGAGGAGTTCAACGAGGAGAACAACCGGGCCGAGGCGCCGCCGATCGAGATCCCGGCGCTTCCGGATCTCTTCGTTCTGGGCGGTGAGACGGCGATCCGCGAAGAGGGACGGACCGTCCACGTCACGATCGAGGTCACCAACAGCGGGGATCGGCCGGCGCCCGAGACGAGCGTCCGCGTCGAGTCGGACGGATGGAGCGGCTCGGCCGAGCTGGCCCGGTTGGAGGCGCGGCGCGCGGCGCGTGTCGAGATCCCGCTGGAGGTTCCGATCGACCGGAGAGGCCGCACGATCGCGTTCCGCGTCACGATCGACCCGGAAGGGCGGGTCGAGGAGATGGACGAGTCCAACAACGACTTCCTGCTCGATGCGATCTCGATCCCCGACCTTCCCGACCTGCGGATTCGCGAGGCGCGTGCCACGCTGGCCTCGGATCGGCGCCACGTCGAGGTCGGCGGAGCAGTCGTCAACGCCGGTGGGATCGAGGCCGCCGCGACCGAGGTCACGGTCGCTGCCGGGAGCTGGCGCGGCGCGGCGGCGATCCCCGCGCTCGGACCCGGCGCTTCGAGCCGCTTCTCGGTGCGCCTTTCGATCCCGGACGCGCGGCGGGGCGGGAGCCCGACGTTCTCCGTGCGGGTCGACCCCGAATCGCGGATCGCCGAGCGGGACGAGGGGAACAACGCCGCGGAAGCCGGGCCCGTGCAGATCCCGGATCTCCCCGATCTGGTCGTGCGGGATCTGATCCTCGAGCTACTCTCCGACCGCCGGACGCTCCGGATCGCGATCGACGTCGGCAACCGCGGGGGGACCGCGTCGACGCCGACGACGGTCCGGGTCGAGGCGGACGGCTGGGGGGGGGCAGGCGACGTCGGGCGGATCGCGCCGGGAGGGAGCGCGCCGGTCGAGATCCAGCTCGAGATTCCGCCCGAGCGACGGGGACGGGAGCATCGGTTCCGCGCGCACGTCGATCCCGAAGACCGGGTCGAGGAGCGCGACGAGACGAACAACCGGTTCGACACGGACACGAGCGAGATTCCCGACCTGCCCGATCTCGTGGCGGAGGTGCGGCGCCTGCGGATCCTGTCGGACGAGGACTCCCTCTCGATCGTCCTCTCCGCCCGCAACGACGGGGGGGCGCCCGCCGCTTCGGCGGTGCTGCATGCCTCCTCGGCCGGCTGGGAGCAGCGGGCGATCGTCCCCGCTCTGGGGCCGGGCCAGCAGACCGAGGTCGAGCTCCGCTTCCGGATCGGCGACCCGCAGAGGGGGACGACGCAGCGGTTCCGCTTGGAGCTCGACCCGGCCGACGAGATCCGCGAGCTCGACGAGGGGAACAACCGGGTCGAGACCCCGGAGATCGAAATCCCGGAGCGGAAGCCGGTCCCCGTTCTCGTGTGGATCGCCGCCGGGGCGTTGGTCCTGCTGCTTCTCGCGGGGCTGGTCCGCTGGATGCTGGCGCGTCGGCGGAGGAGGGAGTGGCAGGCGGAGGCGCGATCCGCCGAGCCGCCCACCGATCCCCATCCGGGAGAGCGGTACTGCCGCCGGATCGAGCTGGAACTGGATCCCGAGGGACGCCGGATCGCCGCGCTGACGGTGGCGGTCCGCCCGGCCGGGGAGACGGGTTCCGCGCGGACGATCCGTCTGGAGGGGAAGGGAGTTGCCGCGCTCAACGACGCGATCGACGCCCTGGAGGAAGCGGAGCCACCGGCGGATCTGCGGGACCGACTCGAGACGATCGCCGAAGGGATCCTTCGGGCCGCCGCGGATCGAGCGGGGCGAGGGGGCCGACCCCTGGATCTGCGAATCGACGCCCATCTCGTGGGGGGGAAAGCGACCTGCGAGTACGTCCTCTACCGGTGCGATTCGAAGGGGAGCGCCGCCCTCTGGGTGGAGGAAGCGCGCTGGACCGCCCGGACCGACGCGGCCAGCGAGATCCCGGTCGGGGACCTGCGCGAGGCTTCCCCCGAAGAAGACGCCGGCCGCGCCCGAGCGGCGCTCGCCGAGGCGCTCGAACGGTTTCTCCGGAAGGTCTGACCAGAGGAACTTCAGTCTCCCCGTCCGGAACGCCGATAAAAAGGCGACTACATGGTCCGCGAAAGACGGGGGGATGCGATGAATGCACCGAAACCGACGGGAAGCTGCGCTTCGGGGCGGGATCCCCATGGGGTGATCGTCGCCCAGCACGCCCGCCTGTCGGGGGCGCCGGTGATCGCCGAACTCCTCGAGGCGTTTCCCGAGGCGGCGCTGATCCTCAACGAGCAACGCCAGATCGTCCTGGGCAACGAACGGTTCCGCCGCATGGTGGCGCGGTCGGGAGAGCAGCTTCTCGGCTTGCGTCCGGGGGAGGCCCTCGGCTGCGTCCATGCGTTCGAGGGACCGAACGGGTGCGGGAGCTCCGCTGCGTGCCGGTTCTGCGGCGCCCTGGCGGCGAGCGAAGGGTGCCGGGCGAACGGGACGGAGACGGCGCTCGACTGCAGGATCCGGATCGAGACCGATCGGGGCGAGGGCTCACTCGATCTGGAGGTCCGGTGCCGCCCGCTCGAAATCGACGTCGCTTCCTCCGGCGGCGTGTTCCAGGTCGTGGCGCTGCGCGATCAGACCTCCGAGAACCGCCGCGCCGTTTTGGAGCGGATCTTCTTCCACGATCTGCTCAATGCCGCGGGGGGGTTGCAGGGGATCCTCGAGATCTGGCCGCAGGTGACCGGTGGGGAGGCCCAGGAGTTGATCGAACGAGCCCGCGCTCTCGCCGACCAGGTCATCGGGGAGATCGAAGCGCAACGGGATCTGGCCGCGGCCGAGCGGGGCGAGCTCGGCATCTTCCCCTCGGAGTTCGACGCCGCCTCGCTGCTGGTGCGGTTGAGCCTCGTCTACGACAGACACGAGGTCGCGCACGCGAAGAAGATCGGGCCGCCGCGCATCTCGGGAGAGACCCGGATCCGCACGGACGAGGTGCTCTTGACGAGGGTCCTCGGGAATCTCATCAAGAACGCGCTCGAGGCTTCCGCCCCGGGAGAGAGGGTCGACGTGGAGTTCACCAGCGATCCGGCCCCGACCTTCCGGGTCTGCAACCCCGCGGTGATGCCGGAGGAGGTCCGCCAGCAGGTGTTCCAGCGCTCCTTCAGCACGAAGGCGGGGCGGGGACGCGGCATCGGGACCTACAGCGCCAAGCTGCTGACCGAGCGCTATCTCGACGGGACCATCGCCTGCTGTTCCGACGAGGGGCGGGGAACGGTCTTCACGGTCTCTCTGCCGAAGGCGGCCTGAGCCGCTTCTCGTTCTCCTGCAGCCGGTCGACGAGCCTCAGGAGCCGCGGGCACTCCCCGATGCGGCGCAGCACGGCGTGCAGATGGGCCAGTCCCTGCGGAACGTGCTCCCGGAAGCCGGGGCGCCCGAGCCGTCCCCCGAGCTTCGCGAACGCCCCGAGCGCTTGCATCAGCCGGTTCGCGGCGTTGGCGAGGAAGCGTCGCTCCCATTCGGCGGTGGGGGTCGACGGGATCGATCGGATCCCCGCCTGTGCGGCCTCGCTCGTGTAGAGGGCGATCAGCTTCCGGCGCTCCATCTCGGGCATCGCGACGTACGGGTCGTAGAGGAGCGAGGCGAGATCGTACTCGGACGGACCGAGGCGCCCCCCCTGGAAATCGATCACCGCGAGCGCCGGACCGACCAGCATCAGGTTCCGGGACTGGTAGTCGCGGTGCAGGAACACCGGCGCGATCCCGGATCCGCCCCCGCCCCCCAGCGCCTCCCGCGCGAGGCGGATGCACTCCGTCTCGATGGCCGGGAACGGATCGTCGAACCCGGCGAGGCCGCAGACCAGCTCCACGTGGAAGTAGCGGGCCTCGGCTTCGAGCACGAAACTCTCCGTGTAGGGCGGGTTTCCGACCGCAGCAGCCGGGAACCAGGGGGGACGCGGCTCCTGCATCCGGACCAGGGTCCGGACCGCGGTCCGATAGGCGGAGAGCACCGAGTCGGGACCGGATCGCCCGCCCCACCCTTCCGTGCGGGCGCGGTCGTAGAGACGGAGGTCGCCGAGGTCCTCGAGGAGGAAGAACCCCCGGTTCGGATCCGCGGCGTGGCAGGCCGGGACGCGGATCCGGCGGGCCTGTAGATAGCTCCGGATCGCGAGAAACGACTCGTTCTCGTCGGGGTGGGAGCGTTCGCGCGGGAGCGGATTCAGGACCGCCACCAGGCGGGAGCGCGCGCCGCGGACCCGGAAGATCCTCCGGGTCGATCCATCTCCGGAAAGCGGCTCCAGGCTCGCTCCGGTCCCGGCGGCCCGCTCGACGAACTCCCGGAAATCGCGCTCGAGTTCCTCGGTCATCCCCAGACCTCCCGGTGCTGCGGGGAATCGTACCATCCCGGCGGCGTTCCGGCGATCCCGGCATGAGGCTTGCACGGCTTTCGTGGGTCGGCCGCCCCGGCGTCGAATGCCGGGATCTGGGGGGATGCATCATGCGCGCACCATGGATTTTGCTGCTTGGGTTGTTGTTTCTGCATGGGCTCTCGCACGTGCCTCCGCTCGCTCCAGGGGTGGCTCACGCCGCCGTGGGCTTCGGGAGCGTGCTCCTCGGCTACGACGGCGGGCCGGGCGGATCGCTGGAGGCGACGCTGACCGGTCTCGTTCCGAGCGCTCCGCTGTCGGTCCGGTTGGGCCTGGGACGGAGCTCGCGTCCCGCGGGAAACGGCGCCGAGGCCCGGAGGATCTTCATCAACAACGCGACGAACGGCACCATCGAGAAGAGCGGCTGGACCTGGGTGACCCGCTTCGACGTGGTCCACCCGATCGGCCGGTTCGCCTCCGGCGATCTCACGGCGTTCGCCGGGCCGCGGCACTCTCGCTACACCGCCCGCTTCCGCTACGTCGGGGGGAACGAGGAGTTCGACGTCACCAGCCACCAGTGGGGATGGGGAGGCGGTCTGGAGACGAAGCTGGCGATGGGGGGGCGGACGGCTCTGCTGCTTCGCGGCGGAGTCGACTACTTTCTGGAGGCGCCGCTGCACGGACACGACACCCGCTACGACCCCGGCGGCGAGGATGTGAACCCGCGGGAGGACTACGGCTACGGCGACGCCGATCGGGCGGTCGAGCAGCCGCGGCTTCTCGGCCGGGTGATGGCTGGAATCCGGGTCCGCCTCGGAAGCTGAATGCGGGGACTCCGGAAGACGCGACGACCGCGCCCCGGATCGTCCGGAGCGCGGTCGCTCGCCGTCGCGCGTGACGGGTTCTGGCGTTTCTCCAGGTGGAGCTACTTCAGCAGGACCATCCGCGCGCTGTAGGTCTCTCCGTTCGTGTTCAGCTTGTAGAAGTAGGTTCCGGTGGCGACCGGACGACCCTCGTCGTCGGTTCCGTTCCACTGGACGGTATGCTCACCGGCCGCCGTCACGCCGTCGGCCAGGGTCGCGACCCGCCGGCCCGTCGCGTCGTAGACGGCCAGATCGATCGGACCTTCCTGCGCGATCTGGAAGCGGATCGCGGTGACCGGGTTGAACGGATTCGGCCGGTTCTGGCCGAGGTCGGTGACGAAGCGGACGTCGAGCTCCTCGGCGTCGGAGACGTCGAACGTCGCGGCCAGCAAGAAGTCGTCGACCCCCGCCTCGACCAGAGCGCCGGGGCTGACGTCGGAGGCGACGAACCGGAACTGGACCACGCCGGGATCGGCCACGTAGTCGGCGAGGGCGAAGGAGACCTCGACCCAGGCGTTCGGCGAATCCAGGGTGTGCTCGACCGGGACCCAGGTGTCGCCGCCGTCGTTGGTGACGTCGACGTCCCAGTAATCCTCGCCCGGGTTGTTCCCGAGGTTGTTGGTGTAGTACTTCCAGTACCGGACCTGGACGTCCGTCGCGCCGGTCAAGTCGAACTCCGGCGAGAACAGGGTCGTCTTGCCGTTGTCGACGTCGGCGTCACCCGCGCCGCCACCGACCGAACCGTTCTGCGTGATCCAGCAATCCGTCCCGAGAGGCGTGTGGTCGTCCTCCGGCTGGACGGTGTTCCCGTTGTACTCCGTCCCGATCGGATCGACGCGCTCCCACCAGCCGGTGCTGGCGTTGTCGTCGGCGGCCCCCGCGTACCAGGCCGTCGGAGATTCCATCTCGTCCGGGAACTCGTCGTTCACCTGGAAGTAGTGCAGCTCCTCGGGCGCGGATCGCGGGCTCGTCCCGCTGTTGCCGTTGGTGTCTTCCGCGTAGAGGTAGTACTCGACGACGCTGTCGTAGCTCTGGGCCGGGATGATGCCCATGTACTCGTCCGGCTCGCCGGTCGCGGTCATGGGGACCTCCGCGAACTCGCCGCCGTTCACGCGGTAGTTGATCGTCACGGAGCCGGGGACGATGTCGCCCGCGCCGTCGGGCAGCGAGTAGGTGGTCGCGACGATCTCGTACCCTTCGACGGCGTTGCCGGTGTACGGATGGTCGGCGTGCGCGAAGAAGACCCCGACCAAAACCTCGGGGCACTCGAACCCGTGGTTCGTCGCCGCCTCGCAGAAGATCTCGTGGTGCGGCGTCCCGTCGTCGAGGTTGCCGTTGTCGTCGTCGGCGATGAAGGTCCAGAGGACCTGATCCGGCTGCGTCGTCGGATGACCGAGAACGCGGCCGTAATGCCACCGCTCGGCCGACATGATGGTCCCGGGAGCATCCCAGGAGCCTCCGCCGTACTCGTCCTGGAGCAGAACCATGGCGTCCCAGTTGAAGCCGGCGATCACCTGACCCGCGTAATGGATCTGCTGCCCGACGACGTCGTCCGGGTAGACGAGGTTGTTCACCGAGTTGCGGATCCCGCTGGTGCAGTTGTCGAGGTAGAACCCGCGGCCGATGATGTGGTCCTGCGTGATCAGGTTGCCGATGATGTCGGAGTTCCCCTCGCCGAGCCCCTGACCTCCCTGCTGGCCGAGGATGTGGTTCTGGATCCCGTGGCCGAACTCGTGGTGGACGACCTGCTGCATCTCGCCCGTGTTGGCGCAGCCGCCGCCCTCGCGGTAGAAGTTGATCGTCCCGTTCCAGTAGGCGTTGCAGGTCGAGGGCCGACTCACGTTGGCGGTGATCTGCTGGTTGGTGTATCCGAAGTCGGGATCGAAGAGCAGGAAGAAGTCGCGGATGTCGTTGACCGCGTCGAAGACGTCCCGCTCGTCGTGCTGAGCGTTGAGGTCGTCGAACGTGACGGTAAGCGGAACGTCCTCCTGCGCCGTGCCGGAAAACGCCGCCTGACCGCCGCCGTAGTTGTAGACGTCCACCCACGGCCCCTCGAGGTCGGCGGACACGGTCCGGTCGCCGCCGGTTCCATCGATCGACCAGTCGCCGTTCTCGTCGCTGGTCGTGGTTCCGATCCCGCTGACGTCGATGTCCAGGTACGGGATCGTCATCGGAGTGATCCCGTCGCAATAGCTGTAGATCTGGACCTCGGTGTCGGTCGTCCCGGAGTAGGCGAAGTGAACGTCGTTGTAGCGCCAGACGATCCGGCCGTCGTGCGCGTCGACGTGCGTGACCCAGATTCCGAGCGGATCCTCGGTGTGGACCCGGACTCGCCAGACGAGGTGGTAATCGACCTCGGTCTCGGAGAGCGGAACCGGCAGGACCAGGAGGGTCTTCTCCTCCTCGATCGAGTCGGTGGCTGGATCGAACGGCACGGCATCGCGCGCGATCGCGGTCGCCTGCTCGGCGGAGAGCGCCGGGATCGGGCTGACGTCGATGTCCGGATGGGCGTCCGAGCCCATCAGCATCAGCTTTCCATCCTCGCTGAAGAGGATCCGGACCTTCGCGCCCCAGACATCGATGCCGTGGTAGGTCTGCTGGAAGTGGGCGACCCACTTGCCGAGCGCGTGCGGCGTGTCCGTCAGACGGAGGGCGGACGCATCCGCCCGGAGCAGGTCCTGGTTCTCGATGATCACCTGGCGCGCCAGACGTTCGAGGTCCGCCGGTCCGGTGATCGCGTCGGCCATCTTGACGCTGGTTCCATAGATCCAGCGCGGGGTCTCGGTCTGGGAGTCCCAGGAGTGGACCCTCCAGTTGCCGCCGTAGCGCTCGGACAGGGTCCCGGCGGCCTGCAGCTCGCCCGCGGTGCGCGCCGCGGAACGCACTCCTTCGAGGTCGAAGGCGGGGAGCGGAATCTCGTAGATCTCATTCTGGTTCGCAGGTTGGAATGCGCCGACCGGCGCCGCGAACCCGACTAGGAGGACGACGATCGCCAGCGCGGCGATCCCTCTCCCCCGACGATAGGTGTGCCTCACGTCCGACTCTCCTTTCGGTGTGACTCTCTGCAACGGACTGGATCGACTCGGATCGATTCCCGACTGCTCGTTTCCTCTGCCCATCTCTCCGGATGGCGGTGCAAAGGTTTATCCAGTGGATAATTCTATCAAATCAGGGGCCGGACCGCCGCCTCGAACGGGCGGCCTCATCGATCCGGAGGATGAGTGATGCATAAGAAGTTCGCGGATTGATAATTGTGAAAACTTAATGCAAGACCGGGGGTCCGTACATGTAAGCATTGCGATAGTAATCGGTTGTCGTGATCACACCCGGGGCGTGCGCCGCCGATCCCGCCTGTCAATTCCCTCGCCGAAGTGCTATAATCGGCACCACTCGAAACCGCGCTTCCGAAGCGCCACCCGGCAGGAGCGCTCGATCGGGCCGAAGCGCCCATGCGGCCCCTCCGCGTTGGTTTCTCGTCCTGGCAACGAACCAGACCTTGGAGGATGGATCATGTCCCCTAGAACCCCCGACTCATTCGGGAACGTCTCGAAGAACCTGCTCGTGGCAAGCCTGTTGGTCTTGCTCGGCGCGGCCTTCCTCGCTCCCGCGGCATCGGCCGAGTCGAACGAATCCGTGCCCGATGAAATCCTGCTTCGATTCCGTCCGTTCCTTCCCGAGCTCGAGGCGCTCCGCGCGATCGATGCGGCGGGGGGGGCGCTCGTCGAGACGCAGGAGGTCCTCGACTATCACAAAATCCGCCTGGACGGCGCCGTCTCCCCGGAGGCCGCGCTCGCCCGGCTAGAGCGGGACCCCCGCGTTCTCTGGGCCGAGTTCAACGGAACGTGGAACGCCATCGCCTGCGTCCCGTGTCCCCAGGATCCGTTCCTGGTCGACCTCCCCGACGCGTTGCCGGAGAACCAGTGGGGCGCCTTCAAGGTCGGCCTGCCGTTCTTCTGGCGCCACGGCGGCGGGGCGGACACTTCGGTGGTGATCTCGATCGTCGACACCGGGATCGACGACTTCAACACGCCGCACCCCGACCTGAGCGAGAACGTCTCGGGCGGGTACGACTTCGTCGAGGACGATGCCGATCCGACCGACGAGGGAGCGGGAGCCGATCTCTACGGTCACGGAACCCACGTCGCGGGGATCGCCGCCGCCGCTTCGAACGGGATCGGGATCGCCGGCGCCGCCTATTGCGCGCAGATTCAGGTCGTCCGGGCGCTCGACTGCACCGCGGGGGACGGCTGCCCCGGACAGTTCGACGACATCGCGGACGGGGTCCAGTGGGCGGCCGACAACGGGGCCGACGTGATCAACATGAGCCTCGGTGGGACCGTGCCTTCCGACGCGATCCGCTCGGCGATCCAGTACGCGATCGGCAAGGGGGTGATCGTGGTCGCCGCCTCCGGGAACGACTACGCCGATCAGCTCCGGTATCCGGCGCGCTACCCCGAGGTCATCGCCGTCGGCGCGACGAACTCCGACGACGACGTGGCCGACTTCTCGAACTACGGTCCCGAGCTGGACGTCGTCGCGCCGGGGGTCGACATCTGGAGTACGATTCCGGGCCCCGGCTATGACGCCTACAACGGCACCTCGATGGCCACGCCGCTCGTCTCCGGAATCGCGGCGCTCCTGCGGGACCGGAACCCGGCGATGGGTCAGACCGAGATGGAACGCTACCTCCGGAACCACACCCAGGAGCTCACCGGCGGCAACGCCGCGAAGGACGGCTACGGCCGGGTCGACTTCCAGAAGCTCGAGGACTGGAGCGACGCGCGCGGCGGCTACCCGACCGCGCGGCACGCCAACTACCTCTGGGAGACGCTGGGCGAAGGAGCGTCGGCCGAGCGGAGCACGACCGATCCGAACGACACCGACTTCCGGCCGAACTCCGGCGGTCCCGACGACTGGGACGGATTCGACAACGGCCTGTTCCCCGAGTCGTACTTCTACCTCCCATGGGTGCCGCCCCACATCGAGATGTTCCCCCAGGACATCGGCTTTGAGCTCTCCGTCTGCGGTTTCGACGGCCCGCGCTACGGCTCCGACCCGTCGGAGCAGCTCCATCTCGACGTGTGGGCCGACTGGGACAGCGACGAGACCTGGGAAGAGGGAGCCTCGGGAGAGCACGTCGTGATCGACCACCTGGAGGATCCCGGGACGTGGGGAGCGGACGGCACGATCATCAGCATGGGGATCAGCCCGGTCGATGAGCACATCCTGGGCAATCCTCTCGTGATCCGGTCCCGCCTCAACTACGGCGAGTCCGTCGGGACTCCGGACGGCGAGGCGAAGTACGGCGAGGTCGAAGACCACCACCTCATCAACTTCGTGGAGGACTTCGACGTCTCCCAGCGGGTCCACACGGGGGGCGTCTACATGGACCTCGGCACCTGGGAGATCTCCGACGATCCGAGCAACCAGTGCCAGCATCACGGGATGTGGGAGTTCGCCTGGACCTTGCATCCGACCGGCGGCGCGCCGTGCAACGACGCCTACGAGGTCGCCAACATCATGAAGACCCCGGTGATGGACTGGAGCGAGTACACGGTCGTCGGTCTCGGCTTCTGGTACTGCCACCAGATCTTCGACAACTGCAGCGATCTCGGCGACGACTGCCGCGTCCAGGTCCGCACCGAGTCGGGGGTCGAGGTGCTCGGGCCGATCCCGTTCGGCAGCGGCTACCTCGATTTCGACATCTCCGACCTCGTCGGCCACTCGTCGGTCACCGTCGAGTTCGTCGAGGAGACCGACTGGATCGGCACGCTCGCGATCGACGACGTCGTGATCCTCGCCTTCGACGGAGAGAGGCCGGTCATGATCACCGACCTCGGCCTGACGCGGGCCCCGGGGTCGCGGAAGGCCGACCTGACGTGGACCTCGCCCGATGAGAACGAGTACATCCCGTCGCCCCCGGCGGAGGGTCTGGCCAACATCTACAGCTACCGCTACGCGAAGGACCCGATCACCGATCCCGGCGCATGGAACGCGGCGACGCCGCTGCTTCCGGCCGACCGCGTTTCCGGTTCACCCGTCCCGGCTCCGCCGGGATCGCCGGAGGCGGTCTCGTTCGACCTTCCCTCGGCGCACCAGACCTACTACGTGGGCATGGTGGCGCAGGACGAGGTGAACAACATCTCGTTCCTCTCCAACTCGCCCGGCGATCCCGGCGACAGCACCGCCGTGATGCTCGGCGTCGACATCGTGTCTCTCGACAACGCCGTGGCGGCCCCGGGGGATACGGCGATGCTCAACTTCCAGGTCACGAACACGGGCAACGCCTCCGACTCCTACTCCCTCTCCGCGGCCGATACGGAGGGGTGGGATCTCGCTCCGAACCCCGGCTTCCGGGCTCTGGGTCCCGGAGACGATTCGATCTTCACTCTGCAGGTCGTCGTCCCTCCGGATGCCGAGGACGCGTTGATCGACACGGTCGGCGTCACGGCGCGCTCCCTCACCGATCCCGATGTGAGCGATTCCGACTTCGGTGAGGTGGAGGTCGACGCGCCGAGCGACGTGCCGGATCAGGCGGACCTTCCGCGGTTCGCGTCCCTGCAGATGGCCGGGGCGAACCCGTTCCGGGGAGCGATCGCGATGGAGCTGGCCGTCCCGCGGTCCGTGCGCGCGAAGGTCCGGGTCTTCGATCAGGGCGGGCGGCTGGTCCGCGAGCTGGTCGACGGGAAGGTCGACGCGGGGGTGCACCGGCTGCGCTGGGACGGCAGCGACCGATCGGGTCGACCGGTCGCCAGCGGGGTGTACTTCGTCGAGGCCCAGGCCGGGGAGGCGGTCTTCCGCAAGCGGTTGATGCGCCTGAAGTAGCTTCTCCGCCCCTCAGCGGACGAGGCCGATGGGTCGAGCGATGCGGCCGACACCCGAAGCGATTCGGAGGTAGTAGACGCCGTTCTCGACCCGTCGGCCTCCGTCGTCTCGTCCGTCCCAGGTGAGGGCGTGCCGTCCGGCGGGCAAGGTCCCATCGAAGAGGGTGCGGATCCGCCTGCCGGCGACGTCGTGGATCGACGCGACGTGCTGCGTCCGCACGGGCAGCCGGTACGCGGCCCGGATCGGGCCGGCGGTCGGGTTCGGCTCCACCCGCAGGTCGAACACGGGACCGGCCGGCGCGGGATCGGAGACCGACGCCGGGGAGCCGGCGACGATCCGCATCGCGATCGAGCGGCTCGCGTGGTAGATCTGCCCGTCACCGTTGCGGCGCGAAAGGCTCGGCAGACCGGTGATCCCGACATGGGCCGCGGCGTCGTACGTCGGATCGAGTGCGGTCAGGCGCAGCCAGTAGCGGCCGGGGGGAAGCGTCGCCCTGAAGGGACGACCGACCCAGACGACCGAAGCGCCGCTGAACCGCCAGCGATAGTCGGCCGATTCGATCGGGAACGCCTCGTCCGGAAAGTCGCCCGTCCCGTCGTCCGCGAACAACGTCGCGCGGAACCCCTGCGGGTGGTGGTTCACGGTCCACCCGTCGAGATCGATCCGGCGGAGGGTGGTCTCCTCGTCGAGATCGAACGGCTGGAAGATCTCGAAACCGGAGGTCGGATCCCCGCTCAGAGATCGGTCGGCGGATTCGGGATCGCTTCCATGGTCGAGCGCGTACTCCTCGACGGCACAGGGATCCTCTTCGCACTCGTCGGGGATCCCGTTGTCGTTGCAG
>WJJW01000367.1 GCA_014729455.1 Candidatus Eiseniibacteriota bacterium | reverse complement strand
GTCCGCGGACGGGCTCCGCGTCGGGGCATGCTGGGCATAGGCTCCGACTCCGACCCCCTTTGCGAACCCTTCCCGGACGGGCTCGACGTACACGCGCGCCCCGATCGTCTTGTACTTCGCGCCGTCTCCCCCCGCGTTGCGGTTGTGCGGGACACGGTTGGCGACGAGGAGGTCGGTCTCGACCAGCCCGTCGGCGAACCGGTTGCTGACGCCGGCGCCCAGGTAGGTGGTCGAGACTCCGAGGTAGCGGTCGGTCGTGGTCTTCGAGACGACGCGGTACCCCCAGGGTCCCTGGAGGAAGTCCGAGACGAGGCCGGTCGTCTGTCCGAATCGGAACTGCGTGTTCGGCAGGCCGAACGGTCCGGAAACGAGGAGATCCGCCGTCTTCAGGAAGATATCGGCGTCGCCGTCGTTGAGGTTGCGCATCTCGACGCGCGCCCGGCCGCGGATCCTCTCGTCGAGTCGGCTGTCGAAGGTCAGGTACACGCGGTCGACGAAGAAGCGGTTGTCGTCCTTCGTGCTGTCTCCCGGTCCCAGGTCTTCGAGAACGTAAAGGTACCTGGCCCAGAGCTTGCCGTGAAACGTGACCGGATTGTTGGGCGCTTCCATCGATTCGGCGGTGGCGGAGCCGCAAGCGAGCAGGATGAAGGCGGCTGCCAGGAACGCACGAATCCCCCGATTGGCGTTCTTGAGCATGTTCGAGATTCTCCTCCCTACGGCCCTCGATCGGGCCGGGGAGGGGCAGGACGTCCGGTTCAGGAGACCTGCCAGATCTCGCCGGCGCTGAGGGCCTTCTGGATCGACGGTTCCCCCTTGGCGGCGCGGACCTCGTCCAGCTGACGATGCACGAGCCCGTCGAAGGACGGGTACTCGACGTCCCGGAAGATCCCGATCGGCATCGGATGGGTCGGATCTTCCCCGAAGTGCGCCAACTCGAAGGCGAACGCAGGATCCTCCCGCTTCGCGTCGTGGCGCAACAGGTTTTTCTCGTCCCCGTCGCCGTCGAGCTCGACGACGTCCAGCTCGCAGTCTCCGCGGACGATGCCGAACTTCCGCTCCTTGCCGTATTGGAGAGGCTCGCCGTGCTCGAGCGGCAGGAGGCGATCGTCGCGCACCTTCCGGTCGACCCAGGTGTCGAACGCGCCGTCGTTGAAGATGTTGCAGTTCTGGAAGATCTCGATGAAGGCGCTGCCGCGATGCGCGGCGGCCCGCTTGAGAACCTCGCGAAGATGCGGCCCGATCACGTCCACGCTCCGCGCGACGAAGGTCGCTCCCGCGCCGAGCGCCAGGGAGATCGGCTCGAACGGCCGATCGAGCGAGCCGAACGGCGTCGACTTCGTCTTCTTGAACTGCTCGCTGGTGGGGGAGTACTGCCCCTTCGTCAAACCGTAGATCCGGTTGTTGAACATCAAGATCTTGATGTCGATGTTCCGCCGCAGGGCATGGATCAAATGGTTGCCGCCGATCGAGAGCGCGTCGCCGTCGCCCGTGGCGATCCAGACGGAGAGGTCGGGGTTGGCCAGCTTGATTCCCGTCGCGACCGCGGGAGCCCGCCCGTGGATGGTATGGAACCCGAAGGTGTTCATGTAGTAGGGGAACCGGCTCGAGCAGCCGATGCCCGACACGATCACGAACCGCTCGCGCGGGATTCCGAGCTGCGGGAAGACCTGCTGGACCGCGTTCAGGATCGCGTAATCCCCGCAACCGGGGCACCAGCGCACCTCCTGATCCGACTGGAAGTCCTTCTTGGTCATGCCTCGTTCGGATGCCGCAGTGCTCATGATGCGTCTCCCTCTAGAATCTCATCGATCTTGGCGATGATCTCGTTCTCGGTGAACGGTCGTCCCTGGATCTTGTTCAGGCCGATCGCGTCGACCAGGTAGCGGGCGCGCAGGACCCAGAGGAGCTGGCCCATGTTCAGCTCGGGGACGAGGATCCTGCGATACCGCTTCAGGACGTCCTCGAGGTTCCGGGGCAGCGGGTGGAGATAGCGCAGATGGGCGTGCCCGATCCGGTCGCCCTCCCGTCGCTTGCGGTGGGCCATCGCCGCATGGATCGCGCCGTACGTCGATCCCCAACCGACGACGAGAAGATCCCCTTCCTGGTCTCCCTCGATCTCCTGGTCCGGGATCGACGCCGCGATCCGGTCGATCTTCTCGGCCCGGAGCCGCACCATCCGCTCGTGGTTGCCCGGATCGTAGCTGACGTTGCCGCTTCGCTCCTCCTTCTCCAGTCCCCCGATCCGATGCTCGAGCCCGCTCGTCCCCGGAACGGCCCAGGGGCGGGAGAGGGTCTCCGGCTCCCGGAGATAGGGAAGGAACCCTTCGGGCTCCTTCCGGAAGGAGACCTCGATCGGCGGGTAGCGGTCGACCTCCGGGATCTTCCACGGCTCGGCGCCGTTGGCCAGGTAGCCGTCGGAGAGCAGGAACACCGGCGTCATGGCATGGACCGCGATCCGGCAGGCTTCGTACGCCATCCGGAAGCAGTCCGAAGGGGTGGCGGCGGCCAGGACGGGTACCGGGGCTTCGCTGTTCCGGCCGAAGAGCGCCTGGAACAGGTCGGCCTGCTCGGTCTTCGTCGGCAACCCCGTGGAGGGCCCCCCGCGCTGGATGTTGCAGATCACCAGCGGCAGCTCCGCCATCGTCGCCAGGCCGATCGTCTCGGTCTTCAGAGCGACCCCCGGTCCCGAGGTCGTCGTCACACCGAGGTTCCCGGCGAAGGAGGCGCCGAGCGCGGCCCCGACGGCGGCGATCTCGTCTTCGGCCTGGAACGTGATCACGCCGAAGTGCTTGTAGCCGGACAGCTCGTGGAGCACGTCGCTGGCCGGCGTGATCGGGTAGCTGCCGAGGAAGAGCCGGAGGCCCGAGCGTTGCCCGGCCGCGACCAGCCCGAGCGCGAGGGCCGTGTTGCCGGAGACGTTCCGGTACTGGCCCGGATCGAGCTTCGCGGGCGGGACGACGTAGTTGACCTCGAACAGCTCCGCCGCTTCGGCGTACCCGTATCCGGCCCGGAGTGCGAGACTGTTGGCTTCCAGCAGCGCCGGCTGCTTCGCGAACTTCTGCTCGATCCAGCGCAGGCTGTTGTCGAGGGGGCGGCTGTAGAGCCAGTACATCATGCCGAGCGCGAAGAAGTTCTTGCAGCGGTCGATCGTTCTGGTGTCGAGACCCGTCTGCTCCAGGGCGGCGCGGGTCAGGCGGGTCAGCTCGACCGGGTGGAGCCGGTAGCCGTCGAGGGAGTGGTCTTCGAGCGGACTCTCCTCGTAGCCGGCCTTCTTCAGATCCTTCGGGGTGAAGGAGTTGGTGTTGACGATCAGCACTCCGCCCGGTTTCAGGTCCTCCAGGTTGACCTTCAGGGCGGCCGGGTTCATGGCGACCAGAACGTCCGGAGTATCTCCAGGCGTCGAGACGTCGCTGGCCGCGAACTGCACCTGGAACCCGCTGACCCCCGGAAGCGTCCCTGCCGGCGCCCGGATCTCCGCGGGGAAGTCGGGCAGGGTGGCGAGGTCGTTTCCGAAGGCGGCCGCGGTGCTGGTGAACTGGTTGCCGGTCAGCTGCATCCCGTCGCCGGAATCCCCCGCGAAGCGGATCGTGACGTGTTCGACGGTCTCGGCGGGCCGTGTTCTCTTCATCTTCTGGGTATCGGTCTCCATGTCCTCGTACCGAACGCGCGGAGGGGACCCCCTCCGCGTCGCAAGGATCGGATCAGTTCCAGTTTCCGGGCGATCCAGAAAGACTAACACCCGCGATCCGCGCGTGCAAAGAGGACGCCCGGAATCGGCGCGGTTTCCGCGGCCGATCCGTCCCCGTGACGCGGCGGGCCGGGGTTGCATGCCGGGTCCGATCGGTTAGGATCGCCCGATCGGCAGCGGACATCCGACACGGAGGGGAGATGCAGCTCGGACTGGCGGGAAAGGCGGCCCTGGTCACCGGGGCGAGCGCGGGGCTCGGGCTCGGAGCCGCCCGCGCCCTGGTCGAGGAAGGGGCGGAGGTCGTCGTCTGCGCCCGGGAAGAGGATCGACTCGCCGCGGCGGTCGAGACGCTGAACCGAGCCGGACGGGGTCGCGCGGTCGGCGTGGTCGGAGACGTGTCGGAGCCCGCGGAGCCGGCCCGGAT
>WJJW01000366.1 GCA_014729455.1 Candidatus Eiseniibacteriota bacterium | reverse complement strand
GGTTTCGCTGGTCATCGGGCGGTTCCTGTTCCTGCTGCGCGACTGGCTGGGGTTGATCTCGTAGCAGCCGATGGGGAGGGACGAGACCCCGGACGGACCGGGACGGCTCGTCAGCGAGCGGATCGATCCGCTCGCCGGCAGCGCCGATCCGACCGCCATGAGCCGCGGGGAGCCGGGGCTCCCCGCCGGGTTCGTCTGGAGAGGTCGGATTGTGCGGATCCGCGAAGTGGAGGAGGTCCGGCGCCGCTTCGGCCCCGAGCCCTCCTCCAAGGAGCGCTACCTTCGCCGGCACGAGTACCGGCTGCGGATGGAGGACGGAGCGATCTGGGTCGTCTATTGCCTCCGGCAGCCGCCCCGGGGGCGCCCCGCCGGAGCGCGCTGGTACCTGGCGCGGATCCTCCGGGAGGCGGGCTAGCGGCCCCTACATCGCCTGGATCCGGGCCTCCCCGTACTTCACGCTGCAGCCGTACGGCTCGCTGGTGGTCACCGAGACCTCCTCTCCGGCGAGATGCTCTTCCAGGGCGGCGGCGACGTGGTTGCGCACGCCGAGGTCGGTCGGGTGCCGGTTGTCGTCGATCGCCCCCTGGTAGAGCAGGATCCCGTCCGAGGAGATGACGTACATGTGCGGGGTCGTCTTCGCTTCGTAGGCTCGGCCGACCCGGCCCTCCTCGTCGAGAAGAATCGGGAAGGTCATCCCGAACCGCTCGTGCGCCTGTCGGTTGTGATCCCGTCCGTGCCCCTGCTTTCCCGGCGCGCCGGAGTTGACGGCGAGCCAGACGACGTCCTGGTCGCGGAAGCGGGCCTCCAGCTCGTTCATCGTCTTGTGGTGCGCGTGATGCTTCTGGATGAACGGGCAGTCGGGATTGAACCACTCCAGCACGACCGTCTTGCCGTCAGCGAGGTAGTCCGCGAGCCGATGGACCTTGCCCTCCGTGTCGGTCAGCGTGAATCGGGGAGCCGGTTCCCCGACCCGCGCGGGCCCGCCCTCCACCGCGTCCGCGGCGGGAGCGGGGGTCTCGGCCTCCGAGTCGGAGGCGGGAGCCTCGGCTCGGTCGACTTCCTGCTCGGCCCCGCAGGAGGCGAGCACGAAGACGGCTGCGACCAGCAGGGCGGCGAAGAGCGAGGGCGATCCGTTGCGAAGCGTCATGGAGAACCTCCTGTCACGGGTTCGGTTGCCTCCTCCTTGCGGCCGGTAGGGGGGAGGCCGATCGAGACGTACGAGCGGCCCGCGGGACGGCGGATCTCGAGGATCCCCGCGATGCGAACCGGCGGTGCGATCCCGGGAGCATACCGAAGACGGAGCCGGTCGGTCTCGGAAACCGCGTCGGCGATCGGATCCTCGAGGGGGACGCAGGATTCGGACGGCAAGAAGGTCAGACCCGCCGCGCCCGGAACCTCCAGGATCGCCGTTTCGGGACCGGTCTCGATCCGGATCGCCGCCGCCGTCTCCTCGATCGGCGCGGGGACCCGCTCCCGCGCCTGCCGGAACAGGGCGGCGTCTTCCGATGTGGGGGCGCCGGACGGGAGCACCGGAAGCTCCAGGACCGGTCGCGCCGATCCGGGGATGCAGCCGGTGCCGCAGACCAGCCAGGCGACCGAACAGGGGAACGCAACCACCCTACCTACAACGAGCTCCTCGGGGACCTTCACGCGAAGCATGAGGAGCGTCTCCTCCTCGTAGACGTGGTCCAGGATCCCGCCGGGAGAGACGAGTCGTTCCGGGGCGGGCCAGGCGATCTCCTCCACGACGAATCCCGGCGGCGGCTCGGGGTGGATCTCCAGTGGAAGGCCGCTGTCGCTGCGCAGGTTGCCGTAGAGGTGCCAGTCGGGCTCGACCGCGAACAGGAGCCCGATGGTCTGGACCGCCCCCGGCGTCCAGCCGGCCTGCTCGGAGACGGCCCGGACGGTGACGCGCTCGGGAGCGGGGGGCGGCTCCACCCGTTCGTCCGAGGGCGCGCAGCCCGGGCCGGCCAGCCAGACGACGGCGGCGAGCAACCGGGCGAGGGCCCCGAAGGGCGGTACCGAATGGGTCGATCGGATCGGACGCATGACCGGGATCCTACCCGATTCCTCCCGCCCGGTTCCGGCGCCGGGTATCCTCCCCTCGTGGAAGCGAACCGAGATCTCGTCGTCGTGGGGGCCGGAGCGGCCGGGCTCGCCGCGGGGATCTTCGCGGCCGAAGAGGCGGCGCGGTGCGGCTTGGAGGTCCGGATCCAGCTGCTCGACGGAGCCCGAAAGCTCGGAGCGAAGATCCTCGTCTCGGGGGGCGGAAGGTGCAACGTCACGCATTCCGACGTGAAGCCGGCCGACTTCCACGGGGATCCGCGGTTCGTCGCGCGCGTTCTGGCCGCCCTCGACGAAGCGGCGACGGCTTCCTGGTTCGCCGACCTCGGCGTGGCGCTGAAGCGGGAGCCGACGGGGAAGCTGTTCCCGGTCTCCGACCGGGCGCGGACGGTTCGGGACGCCCTCCTGGGACGGTGCCGGCGCCTCGGCGTCGCGATCCGGACCGACTGGCGGGTCGAGGGGGTGTCCGTCTCTCCGGGGGGCGGGTTCCGGCTCCACGGTCCTCGCGGCGCGATCGAGGCGACGCGGATCGTGCTCGCCACCGGCGGTCGCTCGCTGCCGCGTTCCGGAAGCGACGGGCACGGGCTGGAGATCGCGCGGAGCCTCGGCCACCGCGTCGTCCCGCCGGTTCCGGCGCTCGTTCCGCTCCGGCTCGGGGAAGGGGCCCCGCACCGGTCGCTGCAGGGGATCACGCAGCCGGCAACGGTGACGGTCCGGGGAGAGGACGGGACGATCGGCGCGGCGCGGGGCGGTCTGCTCTGGACCCACTTCGGTGTGAGCGGTCCCGCGGTCCTCGACGCCAGCCGGCACTGGACCTGCGCGCGGCGGGCGGGGCGCGCGGCCCGGGTCGAGGTCGACCTGCTGCCGGACGACCGTCCCGAGGAGGCG
>WJJW01000365.1 GCA_014729455.1 Candidatus Eiseniibacteriota bacterium | reverse complement strand
CTGTACAACGATCTCGTGTCGACCATTCTCGGCGACTACATCTACACGAAATCCCTCGTCGACCTGATCGATCGGGGGGAGGACCGGATCCTCCGGGCCATCACCCGCACGACCTACCAGATGTCGATCGGGGAGATGCTGCAGATCCACCAGAAACGGAGCCCGTTCCCGAGTGAGAAGGACTACATGGAGCTCGTCGACGCGAAGACCGCATCGCTGATGTCCGCATCCTGCGAGGTCGGGGCGCTGGTGGCCGACCTCGACGAGGATCGGATCCTGCTCCTGCGCGAGTTCGGGCTGGAGCTGGGGCGCGCCTATCAGATCACCGACGACATCTTCGACTACGTCGGCGATGCCGGGCAGCTCGGCAAGTCGAGCCGGTCGGATCTGGCCGAGGGGAAGGTGACCCTGCCGCTGATCCGCGCGCTCGATCGGTCGAACGAGGCGGCGCGGGAGAGGATGCGGGAGATCCTCGAGCGGAAGAACGTGGAGCCGGACGACTGGAAGTTCGTGATTGCGTTGCTGGACCGCCACGGGACGCTCGACGAGTGCCGCGCGAGCGCCATGGAGGCGGCCGATCGCGCGCTGTCCAAGCTCGACCGATTCTCCGCCTCCGTGTATCTGGACGGGCTGCGCGAGGCGGTCCGCTACGCCGTCGCGAGGAGCCATTGACGGGGGGGAGCCGGCACCAGCCGGAGTCGAAAGATCTGGCGCTGCGGATCGCCCGCCTGGCGCTGGAGAAGAAGGCGGAGGACGTCCTGCTCCTGGATCTCACCGGCGTCTCGGCCGCGTGCGACTACTTCGTCGTCTGCACGGGGACCTCGGAGCAGCAGGTCGCGGGGATCGCCGATCACATCGAGACGAAGATGAAGGAGGAGGACAGCCCGGTCTGGCATGTCGAGGGACGGAGCCACCGGCGATGGATCCTTCTCGATTTCGTCGACGTCGTGGCGCACGTGTTCCACCACGAGACGCGGCGGTACTACCTCCTGGAACGGCTCTGGGGGGATGCGGAGGTCACGAAGATCGAGGATGAGGCACAGAAGCGAGGAGTGAAGGGGTGAGCGAAGTCGTCGTCGTCGGTTCGGTCGCGTTCGATACCATCGCGACTCCGACCGGCCGGCACGAGCGGATGATCGGGGGATCGGCGAGCTACTTCTCGCTGGCCGCCCGCCTGTACGTGCCGGTCCGGCTGGTGGGCGTGGTCGGATCCGATTTCGAGCCACGCCATCGAAAGGTGTTCGAGGATCGCCGGATCGATCTGTCGGGGTTGCAGGTCCGCGATGGGAAGACGTTCTACTGGGAGGGGGTCTACGGGGAAGACCTGAACGACCGGACCACCGTGACCACCGAGCTGAACGTCTTCGAGAGCTTCCATCCGGAGCTTCCCGATGCGTTCCGTCGGTCGAAGGCGGTCTTTCTCGCGAACATCGATCCGGTGCTCCAGCACGAGGTCCTCGAGCAGCTCGACTCCCCGGATCTCGTGGCCCTGGATACGATGAACTTCTGGATCACCCACCAGAAGGAAGACCTGCTCCGGGTGCTCCGCGGGGTCCATCTCTTCCTCCTCAACGACGCGGAGGCCCGCCAGCTCACCGGCGCCCCCGGGATCCTCGAGGCGGCCGAGGGGATCCAGATGATGGGTCCCACCGTCGTCGTGATCAAGCGGGGGGAGTACGGCGCGCTGGCCCGGACGGAGAAGGGCTGGTTCTCGATTCCGGCGTATCCGGTCGGCGGGGCGATCGATCCGACCGGCTGCGGCGATTCGTTCGCGGGGGGGATGATCGGATCTCTGCTGCGGCAGGGGTCGCTGGACGAGTCGGCGATCCGGACGGCGATGGCGCACGGAACCGCGATGGCCTCCTTCGCGGTGGAACGGTTCGGATTGGCGGGGTTGGAGGCGGTCACCGAGGAGTCGGTCCGCCAGAGGGTTCGGGCGCTGGCGGAGATGACCCGCTTCGATCCCGAGTAGGCGGCGGATCGGGGGGAAGACGATGCAGGACGAGAACGTCCGGGTGATGGAGCTCGATCTGCAGCGGATCGTCGGCGTCCAGGACGCGCGGATCCAGATGGAGGACGGAGCGATCGCCGAGGTTCACGTGGTGGCCGACGCCTCTCGCCGGCCGAAGATGATCGTCCGCGACGCGATCACGATGCTCTTCGCCCGACACGGAATCCGGGTCCCGCACCAGAAAGTCAGCGTCGCCGGAAGCGTCTCCCCGAATCCCGAAGGCTCGCCCTCGGCGGATCCGACCTGGCGGATCCGCTTCTCGTCCGTGCAGGTGACGCGGGACGGGGAGACGGTCCGGGCGCGGGTCGAGCTTTCCGACGGAGACCGCACCGCCCCGGGCACGGCGGATGCCCTGGCCACCCGGAACAACCAGGTCCGAGTCGTCGCGGAGGCGACTCTCGCCGCGATCCGGGACCTCACGGCGGGTCTCGTCCCGCTCTACCTCGAAGAGACCGCCCGGTGCACCCTCGGGAGGCTGCCGGTGGTCCTCGCGCACGTCGTTCTTCTCCGGCCCGGAGGGGAATGCTCCCTGGTCGGGAGCTGCCCGGCGGACGAGGGGAGGCTCGAGGCCGCGGCCGGCGCGGTCCTCGACGCGGTCAACCGGATCCTCCCCCCCTATCGGGCTCTCGAGGAGGAGGTCGAGTACGCGGTCGAGGAGGACTCGCTCGAGTGAGCGCGACCGCCGGCGGGTCGGGGGAGTCGCGGTCCGGATCCGCCCGGTACCGGGACGCGGGCGTCTCCCTCGAGAGGGGGCAGGAGTCGGTGCGGCGGATCCGGCAGCGGGTCCGCTCCACGTTCGGTCCGCGCGTGGAGAGCCAGATCGGCTCCTTCGGCGGATTCTTCGCGTATCCGGAGGCGGGGGGCGAGCGACTCCTGGTCAGCAGCATGGACGGGGTCGGAACGAAGCTCCGGCTCGCCGCCGTCGCCGATCGCTGGGAAGGGGTCGGCTACGACCTCGTCTCCCACTGTGTCAACGACATCCTCGTGCATGCCGCCCGGCCGCTCTTCTTCCTCGACTACATCGGAGCCGGCTCCCTCGATCCGGACGTCGTCGAGCGGGTCATCGCCGGGCTGGCCGGGGCGTGCGAGGAGAGCGGCTGCGCCCTGATCGGGGGCGAAACCGCGGAGATGCCCGGGATGTACCCGCCCGGTGAGCTGGATCTGGTCGGCTGCATCGTGGGCGACGTCGGCCGCGAGGAGATCGTGGACGGCCGACGGACCGTTCCCGGGGATCGGCTCCTGGG
>WJJW01000364.1 GCA_014729455.1 Candidatus Eiseniibacteriota bacterium | reverse complement strand
CGACGACCCGCGCGAGCCGGCCGACCTCGTCGAGGACGCCGACGGTCCGGTCGACCTCGCCCGTCCACGCGTACGTGTCGGTACCGGCGTCGAGCAGCACGCGGGCGTCGCCGCCGGGGACGTCGAGCCAGGCGAGGTCCTCGAGCGAGAGGCCGACCTCGATCTCCACGAGGTCGGTGCCGTAGAGGACCGCGACCACCGAGGACGGGGAGACGACCTGCCCGGGGGAGGCCGATTGCCGGCGGACCCGGCAGTTGAACGGGGCGCGCAGGACGGTCCGCTCGAGGTTGAGCTCGGCGGTCGCCAGCCGCGCCTTCGCCGACGCCAGGTTCGCCTCGGCCTGATCGAGCTGCGGGCCGTGGAGGACGAGCGGGTCCGGCCCCTTCGACTCCGCGCGGTCGCCCTGCATCCGCTCCCACTCCTCACGCGCGACGGCGGCGTTCGCCTTGGCGACCTCGAGCTGGTACTCGGCCTGGGCGACCGTCGCCGCGGCCTGCTCGACCGCCAGCTCGAAGTCGGCCGGCTCGATCCTCAGGAGCGCCTCTCCGGCGGCGAAATCCCCGCCGGCGACCAGGTCGGGGTGGACCCACTCGACGCGCCCGGCGACCTGCGGGGTCAGGTTGACCTCGTGCCGCGGAGTCACGGTCCCCGTGGCGGGGATCCGGACGGTGCGGGTCTCCTCGATCGCTTGCTCCACCTCGACCAGCGCGCCGGTCGGACGCGCCGTCTCGCGGCCGGGCGGCTGGCGGCTCGCCTTGAGGAGGTAGGCGACGAGCAGCCCGACGACGAGAATCCCGATCGGGAGGAGGATCTTTCGGAGCCGTCCGGTTCGTTTCTGTTCGTTCAACCCTCTCCTCCGTTCCATCCTCCGCCGAGGGAGGTGAAGAGCCCGACCCGGAGGTCGAGCAGGTTCCGCCGGGCGGCGATCCAGCTCCGCTGCGCGTTGAAGTACGAGGTCTGCGCCACGACCACCTGGAGGTACTCGCCGACCCCGCGGAGGTAGCGGTCGGTCGCAAGGCGCAACGACGCATCCGCGGCCTCGACCTGCCGCGCGTACTGCGCGACGGCGCGGCGCTGGCGGCGCCCGCGGGCGAGGGCGTCCTCGACCTCCTGCACGGCGATCAGGATCGCCTCGCGGTAGGCGGCCGCCTGCTCGCGGTAGACCGCATCGGCGCGATCCGCGTTCGCCTTGCGCCGGCCCCCGTCGAAGAGCGGGGCGAACAGCTCGCCGACCGCCGTCCAGATCCAGCCGTCGGGATCGAACGCCTCGGACGGCTCCTCGCCGCGGCCGGAGAGTGTCCCGGTCAGCGTCAGGCCGGGCAAGCGCGCCGCGACCGCCTCCGCCGCGCGCCGGTCCGCCGCCCGCAGCCTCCAGTAGGCGGCGCGGACGTCCGGGCGCCGCTGCAGGAGATCGGCGGGGACCCCCGGCGGGATCGGGTCGGTCGCCTCCGGCAGCTCCGGGGCGGGGTGGAGCTTCCGGGGATCCGGCCACCGGCCGAGCAGGACCGAGAGGGCGTGCTGCGCGGCATCGAGGTTCGCCTCGGTGATCAGCTCTTGCGCCTTCGCGCCGGCCAGGTTCGTCTCGGCCTGGTAGACGTCCAGCGAGGGGGCGACGCCGCGCCGGTACCGCGCCTCGACGAGCGCGTGCGAGTCCTCGTAGGAGCGGACCGTCGCTTCCAGCAGCGTCCGCTGCGCCTCGAGCTCGGCGATCCGGTAGTAGGTGCGCGCGATCTGCGCGGCGATCGTCAGCGAGAGGGAGCGCAGCTCGCGCTCGCTCGCGAGCTGGTCGGCGAGCGCGGCCGCCCGTCCCGCCGCCAGCTCTCCCCAGAGATCCAGCTCGTAGGAGGCGCTGAGCGTCGCGGAGTACGGCGAGAGGCTCATCGCCTGGAACGAAGGTTGCGGATCGTCGCCGACCTCCCCGGTCTCCGAGACGCTCGCCCGGAGGTTCAACGCCGGGAACCAGGTCGCGTTCGCCGCGGCGCGCATCGCGCGGAAGCGGTCCAGCCGCGCGACCGCCTGCCGGACCGAGAGATTCTCGGAGAGCCCCTCGTCGATGAGCCGGGCCAGGGTGGTGTCGCCGAACGCCCGGGTCCAGGACCGTTCGTCGAGCGAGTCGGCCGCGTGCGGCTGGACGAACCGGTCGGGTGGATCGACCTCCGGCTCCCTTGCGGGGCGCCATCCGGCGCAGCCGGAGACGAGGAAGAGCGGGAGCAGGAGGACCCGGATCATCACGGCGGCACGCATATCCGGATGAGCCTACCGGCTCGCCTTCGAGACCCGCCAGCCGATTTTCCCGGCCCGTCCGGTCGCTTGCCGGCCCGGGACGGGCGACCTAGGCTGGGGCCGGAGACGAGGGAGGAGCGGCATGGACCCGAACAGCGCACACATGACTCCGGATGAGTTCCGCCGGCGCGGCCGGCAGGTCGTCGACTGGATCGCCGACTACTACGAACGGATCGAACGCTTCCCGGTGCTCTCGCGCGCGAAGCCGGGGGAGATCCGCGCGATGCTCCCGCCGGATCCGCCGGAAACGGGGGAGGAGTTCGACACGGTCCTGGCCGATCTCGACCGCGTCATCCTTCCGGGGATCACGCATTGGCAGGCGCCCGGCTTCTTCGCCTACTTTCCGGCGAACGCTTCGGGTCCCTCGATCCTCGGCGAGCTGCTCTCGGCCGGACTCGGCGTGCAGGGGATGCTCTGGTCGACCAGCCCGGCGTGCACCGAGCTGGAGACCCACCTCATGGACTGGCTGGTCGGGATGCTCGGGCTCCCGGAGCGGTTCCGGTCGGATCGGAGCGGCGGCGGCGTGATCCAGGACACCGCCTCGAGCGCGGCGCTCTGCGCGCTGCACACGGCGCGGGAGGGGGCGCGCGCGGCCGGCCGGGACGGTCCACTGGTCGCCTACGCCTCGACGCAGGCGCATTCGTCGATCGAGAAAGGGATCCGGATCGCGGGGATCGGCGAGGAAAGCCTGAGGCTCGTGGAGGTCGACGATCGGCTCGCATTGCGGGCCGATGCCCTGGCCGAGGCGGTCGCCGAGGATCGCCGGGCCGGGCGCGTTCCTTTTTTCGTCTGCGCGACGGTCGGGACGACGTCGTCGCATGCGATCGATCCGCTGGCCGCGATCGGGCCGATCTGCCGGCGGGAGGATCTCTGGCTCCACGTCGACGCGGCGATGGCCGGCACGGCGGCGCTCTGCCCCGAGCTCCGCTGGATCCTCGAGGGATGCGAGCATGCCGACAGCTTCTGCTTCAACCCGCACAAGTGGATGTTCACGAACTTCGACTGCGACTGCTTCTGGGTCGCCGATCGCAAGAGCCTGATCGACGCGCTGAGCATCCTGCCCGAGTACTTGCGCAACAAGGCGACCGAATCGGGCGCGGTGATCGACTACCGCGACTGGCACGTCCCGTTAGGGCGACGCTTCCGGGCGCTGAAGCTCTGGTTCGTGATCCGCCACTACGGCGTCGAAGGGCTGCGGCGCGAGGTGCGCGAGAACGTCCGGATCGCGCAGGAGCTGGCCGGGAAGATCGAGGAAGATCCGCGCTTCGAGCTGGTCGTGCCGCCGCCGCTGAACCTCGTCTGCTTCCGGTTGATCGGCGACGACGCGGCGAACCAGCGGCTGCTCGATACACTGAATGAGAGCGGGGAGATGTTCCTGACCGCGACGCGCCTCGACGATCGGCTGGTCCTGCGGATGAGCATCGGCGGGACGAACACACGCGCCGTCCACGTCGAGCGGGCGTGGGAGCGGATCGTCGCGGAGGCGGCGAAGATCGCATGATTCGCAGGCTCGGCGATGCCGGTTCCGCGTTGGCGGCGCGTTTCGTGCCGAACCCGTTCCTCTTCGCGATCCTGTTGACGTTCGTCGCGCTCGCCGCAGCGGTGGTCTTCACCGACTCCGGGCCGTGGGGCGCGGTGATGGGATGGAAGCGAGGGTTCTGGGAGCTTCTGACCTTCGCGATGCAGATGTCGTTGATCCTCGTGACCGGGCATGCGCTCGCCTCGACCCGTCCGGTCGGCCGCGCGATCGGCTTTCTGGCCGGGCGTCCCCGATCGACCGGATCGGCGCCGCTGACGGTGGCGACCGCCGGGCATTTCCTGGAGGAGAAGATCGGGATCGTGGGGATCGAGCGGACCCTGGGTTCGCCGGCCAACCTGGCGATGATCGCCCTGCTGCTCGTCGGCGCGCCGCTGATCCTG
>WJJW01000363.1 GCA_014729455.1 Candidatus Eiseniibacteriota bacterium | reverse complement strand
GGCGAGACGGCGCGCGTGGCTCTCGTGGAGTGGGGACGGGAGGCCGAATCGGGCGCCGGCGCGGTCGGTCTCCTGCAGCTCATGCGCGGGACCGCACGCGAGACGGCGGATCGCTGGGGGATTCCCGCAGGGCCGCTGCGCCGGGCCGACCGGAACGTGCCGCTCGGGGCGGGTCACCTCGCGGATCTCCTGGCGGAGGAGGGACGGCATCTTCCAGCGACGCTCGCGGCCTACAACGCCGGCGCGACCAAGTGTGCCGAGTGGGTCGAGCGGTTCGAGGACATCGACCTCTTCATCGAGCGGATCGGCTGGTGGGAGACGCGCGCCTACGTCCGACACGTGTTGGATGCGGCCTGGAAGTACCGGGAGGCGTACTCCTCCGACTCGGCGGGATCGCGCCCGGACACGGAGGCGGGTGGGGAATGAGGTTCCTGTCGGAGGTCCGTCGCAAGGCGTTCCATCTGTTCTCGATCGTCGTTCCGGTCGGCTACTACCTGCTTCCCGAGCCGCTGGCCCGCCCGATCCTGCTCGGCCTGACCGTGGTGGCGATGACGCTCGACATGCTGCGTCTCAACGAACCGCGCATCCGGACGTTCTTCTACTACTTCTTCGGGAAGATGGTCCGCGACCACGAGCGGAACAATCTGCTCGGATCGACGTACGTTCTGCTGGCCGCGCTTCTCTGCGCCTACGCCTTCGAGCGGCCGATCGCGATCACCGCGATGGCGTTTCTCACCGTCGGGGACGCGGCGGCCGCGGTCGTGGGGCGCCGGTTCGGCCGGACGAAGGTCTTCGGCAAGAGCCTCGAAGGGAGCTTCGCCTGCTTCGCCGCGTGTCTCGGCGTTGCGATCCTCTATCCGGGGGACCCGTTGACCTGGCGGCAGATGATCGGCGGTGCTCTCGCCGCGACGACGTTCGAACTGGTCCCGATGCCGTTCGACGACAACATGCGCATTTCGCTGAGCGCCGGCTTCGCGATGACGCTGCTCGCGTAGGGGCGGGGTTGACGGTGCCGGAAACCGCTTCCTAGAATGCGGGGTACCGTCGTTCGATCGAGGATCCGGCGCAACGAGGAGCGCAACCCCGTCATCGAGGCTCCCGGCCCCCGAGTTCCCCATGGGTAGTCGGGGTCTCGTGTTCGGTCGCCCGGCGGCGGGAGTCCACCGGAGTTGAGGAGGAATCATGTGGTCGACGCTGCGTAAGGGGGGAACGAAGATCGCGACGCGGGTCTTCGGGACCAAGTCGGAGCGGGATCTCAAGCAGCTCGCTCCCCTCGTCGCGCAGGTCAACGAGTGGGCCGGCCGGTACGCCGACCTCGCCGACGACGAGCTCGCCGGCAAGACCGGGGAATTCCGGGACCGGATCTCCGCGGGGGAGTCGCCGGACGATCTCCTGCCGGAGGCGTTCGGTGTCGTCAAGGAGGCCTGCCGGCGGCGGGTCGGAACGAGCTGGAGCGTCGTCGGCCAGGAGACGAGCTGGGAGATGGTCCCGTACGACGTCCAGATCATGGGCGGGATCGTCCTTCATCAAGGCAAGATCGCGGAGATGGCCACCGGAGAGGGGAAGACCCTCGTCGCCCTCTTCCCGCTCTACCTCAACGCGCTCTCCGGCAAGGGATGCCACCTGATCACCGTCAACGACTACCTCGCCCAGCGCGATTCGGAATGGGTCGGCCAGATCCTCAAGGATCTCGGGCTCACCCTCGGCGTCGTCAAGCACGACATGGACAACGCGACGCGCCGCGAGGCGTACCGCTGCGACGTCACCTACGGGACGAACAACGAGTTCGGGTTCGACTACCTGCGCGACAACATGGTGATCCGGGACACCGACCGCGTCCAGCGGGGCCACCACTATGCCATCGTCGACGAGGTGGACTCCGTCTTGATCGATGAAGCCCGGACCCCCCTGATCATCTCGGGACCGGTGGTCGGCTCGAACCAGCAGTTCGACAAGCTGCGTCCTCTCGTCGAGCGCCTGGTCCGTGAGCAGAATGTCCGCGTCAATCATCTACTCGAGGAGGCGGACGGACACCTGAAGGCCGAGGATCCGAACGAGCGGTACCGGGGCTGGACCCGGCTCCTCCAGGTGCAGCGGGGTGCCCCGAAGAACAAGAAGTTCCTCAAGCTGGTCAGCGAAGGGGAGTTGAAGAAGCGGATCCAGCAGGTGGAGTCGGATTTCATGCGCGACAAGCGGCTCCACGATCTCGACGAGGACCTGCTCTTCGCCGTGGACGAGCGGGGACACACGATCTCTCTCTCCGAGGAGGGGAGAGAGCTGCTCGCCCCCCCGGAGGAGCCCGACATGTTCCTGCTTCCGGACCTCTCCGAGCGGCTGGGGGAGATCGACGGTTCGGATCGACCGCCGCGGGAGAAGGTCGAGGCGAAGGAGGAGGTCCATCGCGAGTACGCGCGCAAGAGCGAGCAGGTCGCCAACGTCCAGCAGCTGCTGCGGGCCTACTGCCTGTTCGAGAAGGACGTCGAGTACGTCGTCCAGGATGGCAAGGTGATGATCGTCGACGAGTTCACGGGCCGGCTGATGCCGGGTCGCCGCTACTCCGACGGTCTGCATCAGGCGATCGAGGCGAAGGAGCGGGTGAAGAT
>WJJW01000362.1 GCA_014729455.1 Candidatus Eiseniibacteriota bacterium | reverse complement strand
TTCTTGGGGGGCGCGCGGTGAGAAGACCGCGCGTCCTGTTCGCGACGCTTCTGCTCCTGCCGGCGATTGTCGTGTCTTCCGGAGCCGCCTCCTGGGGGCGGGGTGCTCCCTCGGCCGAGCCGGTGACCGACCTCCAGGCGGTCCTCGACACGGCTTCCGATGGCGACACGATCCGACTCGGTCCGGGTGTCTACCGCGCGACGCCGCGGGCCTTTCGCGATCCCCTGTGCGGCAACTGTGTCGAGCACCGGACACCCGTGGAGGCGAGCGTCGGGTTCCGGGTGGTCGGGATGGCGATCGTCCTGATCGGCGCCGGTCCCGCCGAGACGACGCTGATCACCGGGGCCGGCTACGGGATGTACTTCGAAGACGCCGGCGGCTCGGCCGTCGAGAATCTGTCGGTCACCGGGGGGCGTCGAGATCCCGACGGCAACGCGACGGACGCGGCGATCGTCGTGCGGGGCGGCGCGGTCCGCCTGCGCGATCTCTGGATCCGCGACAACACCGACCGGGTCGAGGACGTCGTCGTCGGAATCGCGGGGGTCGTCGGGCGCGAGGGGGCGGAGATCGAGATCCGCCGGTGTCGGATCCTCAACAACGGGTGGGATGGGATCGCCCTCTACCGGGGCGCGATGGCGACGATCGCCGACAACGTGATCGAAGGGGGGCGCGGCGCCGGAATCGGGATCACCTGGGACGCCGCCGCCCTCGTGGTCCGCAACCGGATCAGCGGCTACTGGAAGGGGATCGGGACGTTCGGCTCCTCGCGGGCGGTCGTCCGGAACAACGCCGTCTTCGACAACCTCGGCTGGGGGATCATCGCGACGGGAGATTCCTTCCTCGAGGCGACGCACAACGTCGTCGTGCGGAACGGCAACTGCGGCTTCGCGGTCTGGAGCGAGGGGGCGAGCGGGCGGTTCGCCGACAACGTCGCCCTGGAGAACGGGTGGCGGAAGGAGTGGGTCTGCCCGCGCGTCGGGTTCTGGCATCGGGGGAGGCAGGAGCGGTTCCCGGTCGATCGGAATCTGGTGGACGGCAACGTGTTCGGGGCGTGGCGTTCGGAGACGGGGGAGGAGGCGGTGGGGCCGCTGCTGGAAGAGAACCCGCGATTTCGAGGTCCGGTCGACTTCCGTCCGGGTCCACGGAGCCCGCTGGCCGACGGGGGGGATCCGGAGGGCACCGATCGGGACGGGAGCCGGTCGGACCTCGGTCTGAGCGGAGGAGCCGCGGGGAGGTCGGGGCTCGGCGCCCCACCGCGGAGCCTTCCCGCGGAACGACATCGGATCGGTTCGGCCGCGTGGGAGGAGACGCGATGAGCGAGCAGGCGCGCGTTCGGATCATCTCGGTGAACGTCGGCCGGGCGGTGCCGGTCGAGTGGCGCGGCCGAACCGGATCGACGGGGATCCGCAAGACGCCGGTCGATCGCCCCGTCACGTTCGGCCCGGACGGGCTGGACGGGGACGAGCAGGGCGACCCCACCGTCCACGGGACGATCGACAAGGCCGTCTACATGTACGACGCGTCGCACTACGTACACTGGCGTCGGGAAATCGACGGTGTCGAGGTGCCGTACGGCTTCTTCGGCGAGAACCTGACGGTTGCCGGGCTCCTGGAGGAGGAGGTCCGGGTCGGGGACCGGTTCCGGGTCGGCGAAGCCGTCCTGACGGCGACGGGCCCCCGGTTCCCCTGCTGGAAGCTGGAGTCGCGGGTCGGGCGGACGGGATTCATCCGCACGTTTCTCCGCAGCGGCCGCAGCGGCGTCTACTTCTCGGTGAGCGGAACGGGACGGTTCGGCGCGGACGACGAGATGGTCCGGATCGAGACGGATCCGGGGCGGCCGACCATCGCGGAGGTGGTCCGGAAGAAGTGGGAAGACGACGGGAAGGGGTGACGCCCCGTCCTCGAACCGCCGGCAGGACGCTCCGGACCCGGAAAACGCGACATCGACGCGTCGGTCGGAGAAAGTGACGCTGCACGAAGCGACAGCGATGCGTTGAATCGGCGGATCGACCGGGACAAAGCCGACAAGAACACGTTCCCGTCGCTCTTCGACCCCGCACCCGGCGATCCGAACGCGTTCGCGTCGCCTTTCGGGGTGTCGATTCCTCGACACGACGCGTGGATGCGCTCCTTCCGCCTCTCTCCTCGCCCGATCGACGTGTTTCTGCGGTGTTTTGCAGATCCGGACGGGCCTGGATCCTGCTTCGTGCAGTCTCTCGATTCCCCGAAGGGGTGCACATTTCGGTGCTGACGATCCCTGCCTTCTTGATGTACGATCCATGCGCGAGGTTACCGGAGCTTTCGCTCGTGCGAGGAAACGATGATCCTACGAGTCCGGGACGCTTCCACCCCTCCGGGCCCCCCTGGCCCGCGACGTCCGGATCCCTCCGGGGGATTCCGGCGGAATCGCGCGACGGTGTCGCGGATCCGGCCCTTGCTCCCTACGACCGGTCCAGGCAAGCTGCTCGACCGCATGCGGGTCGCGATCCGTTCCCGTCACTACAGTCGAAGGACGGAGAGGGCCTACGTCGGGTGGGTCCGGCGGTATGTCCTCTTCCATGGCACGCGGCATCCGAGCGAGATGGGCGAGCCGGAGGTGACCCGCTTCCTGACCCATCTTGCCATTGAGGCGAGAGTCAGCGCCTCGACGCAGAACCAGGCGCTCAGCGCCCTGCTCTTCCTGTATCGCAACGTGCTTCGGATGGATCTGCCGTGGATGAAGGAGATCGTTCGGGCGAAGCGGTCGGACCGGGTGCCGGTCGTCTTGACCCGTCGCGAGGTCGCCGCCGTGTTCCGGGAGATGGACGGCGTTCCGGCCCTCGTGGCCGGACTGCTCTACGGATCGGGACTTCGTCTGCTCGAGGCGCTGCGGCTCCGGGTGAAGGACGTCGACTTCGAACGGCGTGAGATCACCGTGCGGCAGGGCAAGGGGAAGAAGGACCGGGTCACCGTGCTGCCGGAGCGGTTGTGCGATCCGCTCCGGCGTCATCTGCGGAGCGTGCGGTTGCAGCACGAGCGGGATCTGCGGGAAGGAGCCGGGCACGTCGAGCTGCCGTTCGCGATCCGGCGGAAGTACCCGAACGCGTCGCGACAGTGGGGGTGGCAGTGGGTGTTCCCGGCGACGCGGACGTACCACGCGCGTGAGGATGGGGAGCGGCGGCGTCATCATCTCCACGAGTCGGCGGTGCAGCGCGCAATGCGCGGCGCGGTCCTGCGCGCACGGATCGACAAGCAGGCCGGCCCGCACACGCTCCGGCATTCGTTCGCGACGCATCTGCTCGAGGCGGGCGCCGACATCCGCACGATCCAGGAACTGCTCGGCCACGTCGACGTGTCGACGACGATGATCTACACGCACGTGTTGAACCGGGGAGGGCGGGGAGTGAGGAGCCCGCTGGACTTTGAGGAGGGAGGGGGATGAGGTCCGATTCCAGGTCGGGGCCGATCCGCCGAAGAAGCCACTGGATGCCGGATCGCTACGCTCTGCGAATGCTCGACAAGTGGATTCACAGGACCATGTTCGAGCCGAAGTGGGTGGATCATCGTCCCCGGATCGAATGGCGGATCAAAGGGCGGCGCATCGCGAAGGAGTGGGGCTGCCGGGTTGTTTACGATCCGCGCCGTAGCCCCTTGGAGTCGATGCACGTCGAGAATCACAATGACCACGGTCCGGCGGTGCGGATCGGAGGATCGGGTGATCCGGTGGAGGTCTGCAGCACGTTCCTTCATGAGCTGGGCCACCACATCCGGGTCCGGAGGAAGCACAATCCGGGAGAGGTTCTTCGTCGAGAGGTTGCCGCCTGGGAGGTCGCGCAGGAGTTGGCTCGGGAGCATCGGTTTCCTCTGAGTTCGCACATGCGCCGCCGCACATTGAAGACCTGTCGATACGCCGGGCAGCTCGCTGAGACGCGTGGTTCGAAGAGGCGCTGTCGCCCGAGGCGGAAGCGGCGCAGTTGGCGACTCGAGGAGAGCAAGCGATCGGCCCAGATCTCTACCGGATACGGAATCAAGTCGGAAGGGAAGAGAGGAAAGCGCCACGCCAAGAAGCAGATCAAGCGTGCCACGGCCCGGGCGGAGCGGAGAAAGGGCCTGCCGGAGGACGGAGGCGGTCAACCATGGTTGGAGATGTTGTGAGGCGGCAGCTGCCTTGGCCGGGCTTAGAAGATGGGCCCCGTGCAGCGGTATCGACGCTAGCCAGACCTACGAGCAGGCACATCGCTGCTAGCCGGCCCGCCTCGCAGCCAATCCGGAACGAGGGTGGCGCGGCTCCGCCCGGAAGCCGAGGGGTTTCTGTGAGTTCACGGTGCGCTCCCCCTACGAGCGTCCCCATACCGAGACCGAGTAACTGTCACATCCGAGCTAGGCTGGGCTCGCTACATAACGTTAGCCCCGGTTCTCGTCGATCAGCACGAAGGAGAGAATGCCTGTGTTGATAGGATGGTCACCAGAAGTTCGATTCGCCGTCGGCATTCCGATTCTGCTTCTTATCATCACCACCGTTCCCGATGTCTCTGTCGGCGCCCAGGACCCCAAGGAGACCCCACACGAGCCATCGGTTTGGATCTGCGGCAAGGAGGTATCTGGCGATCCCTGGTTCGAGGTTCGGGATGACACACTCTTCTACCGTGGGACCCACGCTCTCCATCCTCCACCCTGTGGTGTTGAACCCGACACAGTACCCGTTGAAACACCCGATGATTGGCAGCGCGCAGCTAGAATCGGCCGTGAGGCTAAGGAGGAGGCCAGGAGTGCCAAACGGCGACGTGATTTGATTCTGAGCTACACACGCGTTCTAGATGAGTACATCGGAAGCGGTGTGGAGAGCTACGAGGTGCGTGGCACGACTATCCTAATCCAATACGAGGGATGTCCTGGTCGATTTCATCAACTCATCCCGCAGCGTTGTCCAGTGGATAAGTACTATCCCAAGCTCTACAAGCCGATGCAGGAGAAACGGAAGTGGTTCTGGAGATACTACCAGGTAGGGTCATGGCTGTGTTGGGGTTGTGATTATAGGCTCGTGATTCCGCCACATATTCAGGCAACCGTCGCTCGTGCAATGGCCGGCCTAGACAGCCTAATTGCAGAAGGTCTCAGCGGTAGAGAGCTACGGATCGCAGTTGATGCGTCTGGTATCGGAGTTCGATTCCAAGACGAACGTTTCTTGCGCGATGTGCTCCAGGCTCGAGTACACGGAGGTCCTTGATTGCATCTAGCATTGCGGAGTTCCCATACAGCCGGGGCTAACGGCTGCATGAACCTGTCGGATCAGCTCTGGCACGCCCCTGGCGGGTTCCCGCAAGCTGCTGACGCGTCACCTGGCTCCGCCAGGGCCGCGCCAGATCCGCCCGCAGGTTATTCATGCGTTATGAGGTCAGCAAACAGGATGGTAGGACTGTGATGATGCTGTCAGCGGTGAGGCTGTGCCATGGGGCTCTATCGGCTCTTGCCCTGTGTGCCAGCCTGCTCGGTCTTGCATCTTGTGCCGATGATGCGACCGGTCCCTCTCACTTGGTTCATACGGAGGACTCGGGGCTTCAGTAT
>WJJW01000361.1 GCA_014729455.1 Candidatus Eiseniibacteriota bacterium | reverse complement strand
T
Source organism: Candidatus Eiseniibacteriota bacterium (assembly GCA_014729455.1). Classification (GTDB taxonomy): domain Bacteria; phylum Eisenbacteria; class RBG-16-71-46; order CAIMUX01; family VGJL01; genus WJJW01. The sequence goes on along the minus strand of WJJW01000361.1, from coordinate 4,686 downwards.
CGTACGTCGAACGGACCCAGCGGTAGGCGGCCTCGAGCCGCACGTGCCCGAGCGTGAGCTGATCCTCGATCGCGATCGTCCGCTGCCGCCGGTTCCGGGTGTCGCCGGTCTCGTTCTTCAGTTCGTTGCGGGGGGTGAACCGTTCCCGGCGGGTCTCGACCATCACGCGCGGACGCTGGCGCAGCGACGGGACCGGCGCCGCCGCCGAGAACCGCGCCCCCTCCTCCCGCGTCCGGTCGTCGGTCTTCGCGCGGCTCAGGCCGACCTCCGCCTCCGGATTCTCGAAACGGTCGCGCACCCGGAGCAGATGCGCGGTCCCTTTCAGCCGGACGGGTACCGAATCGGATGGGCGCCACCGCGCGCTGATCTGGTGACGGTGCCGGCGCGAGCGGTACCGGACCGCGTCGGCCTGCAGATTCTTCTGCCCCGGAACGCCGTTCTCGGCGTTGGAGTAGATCCCCGTGTAGTCCGCCCAGGCGCGGTCGCGGTCTCCGATCGACGTCTTCCAGAGCAGGTGAAGCGCCTCGACGTCGTTGTTGCGCCGCTTCGCCTCGTGGTCGTCGTCCGGGTTGAACGGCGTCCCGTTGTTCGAGTGGAACGGAAAGTCCCCGTCGGCGGTGCGGTACTCGCCGCTGACCAGCGCGCGGATCGGCCGGATCGCTCGGCTCCAGTGCGCGGCGGCGTTGCGGGCCCCGTAGGAGCCGACGCCGATCGAGACGCGGTCGCGCAGGGCGACGTCGGCGTCGGTGACGAGGTTGATCACCCCCGCCGCGGGCGGTCCCCCGAACGACTCGGTCTGCGCCCCTCGGTAGATCTCGACGTGCTGGAAACTCGCCAGCGGGAGGTTGGAGAGGTTGACCGATCCGTCGGCCGCGGCGGCGATCGGAACCCCGTCGATCGCGACCTTGACCTGTCCGGGCGTGCTGCCGCGGACGCTCGCGAGCGAGAAGCTGCCCGACCCGCCGTAGCGGTGCACGTGGATCCCGGCCGTCCGGTCGAGCAGATCCCCGAGGTCCCGGTCGGCCGGGGCATCGGCGCCGAGCGGGACGAGCGTCGAGAAGCCGGTTCGCTGCCGCAACCGCTCTTCGGGGCTCGGGCGATCCGCGGTGACGTGGAGCGTATCGATCTCCGCCGGCCAGAGCGGCGGCTCCGGATGGACGGCGGATCCGGTCGAGGGAAGCGCGCACAGGATGGCGATGCCGACGAGCGCCAGATGCGGCGGACGGGCCACGGTTCCTCCGATCCCCGAAAGGAAGTCTTCCGTGATCCATGCCGGCAGGTCTTCTGGCTCTCGGATCGTCCCGCGCTTCGCGCCTTCCCGCTCCTCTACGGAGCAGTGGCTTCGTGCGAAGCCGGTCCCCGACTACAGCGGCGGGTCCGCAACGGCTTCTGACCGTTTTCCCTTTTCGCTCTCCATCCGGAGAACATCCGGCACGGCTCTGCGATTCGGGAGTGTAGAGGAAGCGGGGGTCTCTCTGTCAAGAGAGACCCCCGCGCCAGGGAGGTCGACTACGGGGAGTCTTCGACGAGGAGCGCGTCGAGGGAGCCGTCGCCGGCGAGGCCGACGGCGAAGACGGTGTAGGAGGATCCGCTCATCAGGGGGACTCCGGGAACCGAGAGCGCCAGGGCGCCGCCGTCGGAGAGACGGACCTCCAGGTCGTAGCTTCCCGCGCCGACCTCGGCGTATCCGGCGAAGGAGCGGAACGGGACGTCCATGAACAGCGTCGGCCCGGAGGCGACCTCGATGTCGACGGGGGGCGCGTCGGGGCTGGCGTGGACGAAGCGGACCGAGGCGTTCCCCATGCTCGCGCCGTCCCGGTCGTCCATCAGGACCAGCGGAGAAAGATCTTCATCGCCGGCCAGTCCCGTGGCGGCGACCGTGTACGCCGCGCCCGGCAGGAGCGTGACGTCCGCGTCGATGACGGGATCCACCGTCGTCCCGGCGACGAAGACCTGGACGTTGTGCGTGGCCGCGCCGGCGCTCAAGTAGCCGCTGACCGCCCGGAACGGAACGCCGGTCAGTCCCGGGAGCGCCTCGCCGTCGAGATAGACGTCGACGTTCGGCGCATCGGGCGAAAGATGCGCGACGCGGAGCGTCGCGGTCGCCGGCTGCAGCCCGATGGTGATGCCGCCGGCTCCGGGATTGTCGATCGCGACCTGTGCGGCGATCGAGCCGTCGGTGAGGAAGCCGGTCGCGAACACGCTGTAGGTGGTGTTTCCGTCGAGCGGGACGTCGCCGAAGCTCAGCGCGACGGTCTCGGTGCCCGCGACGCGGACCTGCAGGTCGTAGGTCCCTTCCTGGACCGCTACGTACCCTTCCGCCTCGCCGAAACGGACGTCGCTGAAGAGAACCGTCCCGTCGGTCAACGTCACGTCGACCGCCGGGGCGTCCGGACTCGTGAGGACGAACCGGACCCGGGCGAGGCTCGCGTCGACCGTCACGTCATCGACGAGGACCGCCGGCATGATGCTCGCCAACCTGCCGGTGGCCGCCACGGTGTAGTAGATCCCCTCGGCGAGCGTCACCTCGGCGTCGATCACGAGAGGCTCGGTCTGGTCGGCGGGGGTCACCTGGACGCGGCGCGTTCCGGCGTCCAGCTCCAGGTAGGGACTGAACTGCTCGAAGGCGACGTCTTCGAGGGCGACGGCGCCGTCGACCCAGATATCCACCTCGGGGGCGTCGGGCGAGAGATGCGCCACCCGAACGTATGCGGATCCCGGATCGACGGGTGCCGTCATGTTGTCTTCGTCATCGTCACTGCAGCCGGTCACGCCGGCGGCGAGGATCAAGGCAGGAAGGCCGATGGCCCAGAAGGCTCTACGAGTCGCGAACATGTTCTCTATCCTCCGTTTGCGAAGCGTTGTCATCGCGCATCGGCCCGGGGGGATCGGCCAACCGAGCCTGGTGATGAGATCCGAATGAGACGGACGGACCGCAGTCGCCGGGTGTCCGTTCTGGGTTGAGCGTCCATTGGCGCCGCGATCCGCCCCGTCTGGGTCCGGGAGTCGCGGACGGCGCACCCCATGGGGGGGAGGAGGAGCGCGCCGCCGCGATCCCAGGTCCTACATCTTGGGCAGCAGGACCGTGTCGATCACGTGGATCACTCCGTTGCTGGCCATGACGTCCGCCTTGGCCACCGTCGCGTTGCCCACGCGCACCGCGCCGTCCTTGACCATGACCGGGAGGGTCTGTCCCTGAACGGTCTCCGCCGCGTCGACCTTCACGACCTCGTTCGAGGTGACCTTTCCGGGCACGACGTGATAGGTGAGGATCGCGACCAGCTTCTCCTTGTTCTCCGGCTTCAGCAGGTCCTCGACGGTCCCCTTCGGGAGCTTCGCGAAGGCCTCATCGGTCGGAGCGAAGACGGTGAACGGTCCCTCGCCCTGCAGGGTCTCGACCAGGCCGGCCGCCTGGACGGCGGCGACGAGGGTCTCGAAGCTCCCCGCGCCGATCGCGGTCTGGACGATGTCCTTCTCGGCGTGCTCGTGCTTGGCGGCCGACATCTCGGCCGAAGCGTTCTTCATGCTGGCCTTGTCGGATCCGGCGTGCGAGGAGCCGCAGCTCGAGGCGAGGGCCGGTCCGGCGGTCAGGAACAGGGCGGCTGCGAAGGCCGCGGCAACGGTGATGGACTTGTTCGACTTCATGGTTTCGATCTCCTCTTGTTTGTTTTCTATTCGTGTCTCTGTTGGTTTCCGATTCATGACTGGCTGCGAGGCCAGGCGGTTCGATCGATTCGGTCTACTGGTTCGTCGCGTACGCCGGCGTCCAGCGGCGCTGGATCGCTTTCCAGCTCAGGGCCTGATAGACGGCCGCGAGGCCGACCAGCAGATAGACGACACGGCTGAGCGCGCTCATGTCTCCGAAGATGGCCGCGACGAGGTCGAATCCGAACAGGCCGACGAGGCCCCAGTTCAATCCGCCGACGACCAGCAGCACCGCGATGATCACGTCGATGGTCTTCATTGTTCTCTCCTCCTCCAGGGTCTACCGGACTTGTCTCTCCAGGCCCCGTCTGGGCCGTGGCCGAGCTCTTGTCTAGCTTCTGTACAGAAATCTACGCGGGCGGTTCCCACTTGTCAAGCATTTGTCGTAGAAAAATGCTTGACAAAGGTACGACAAGGACTTAGGGTTTTGTCATGACGTCGAATCGATCCGCTCACAGGACCCAGGGGCACCCGATCAAGGTGGTGGCCAAGAGAACCGGCCTCTCCCCGGAGGTGCTGCGCGTCTGGGAAAAGCGCTATGGCGTGGTCCAGCCGACCCGGACCCCGACCGGACGCCGGCTCTACTCGGAGGCAGACATCGAGCGGCTCCGGCTGGTCCGCCAGGCGACGCTGGCGGGACGGCGCGTCGGCGAGGTCGCGTCGCTCTCGACCGACTCGCTGGCCGCCCTGGTCCGGGAGGATGAACGGGAGGCGAGCCGGGCGCCGGCGGGAAACGGCGAAGAGGCGGGCTCGGCTGCGCAGGAGAGCCTGATGGTCGAGGCGATGTCCGCGGTCCGCGATCTGGACTCGCCGCGCCTCGAGGCGATCCTCACCCGAGCGCTCTTGATCTATGGATCCGAGGAGTTCATCGAGCGGGTCGCGGCCCCCCTTCTGGAGGCGATCGGCGCCGAGTGGGAGGCGGGGCGCCTGGAGCCGTACCTCGAGCACGCCGCCACCGCGGTGATCCGCCAGGTCGTGGGC
>WJJW01000360.1 GCA_014729455.1 Candidatus Eiseniibacteriota bacterium | reverse complement strand
GGCGGAAGCCCTCCGCGCCTACACCTTCCCCGGGCTGGCGGCGAACGCCGGGCCGGTCTGGCCGGCCGGTGCGGACGCCGACCTCGTCGTCCTCCACGTTCCGGAAGGGGACCCCGACCGCGCCCTGCGCGAGGGGACCGGCCGCGTCGTCTGGACGGCGAGCGCCGGACGTCCCGTCTGGACCGAGGCCGCGGCCTCCGCCCCCGGACCGCTTCGGAGAGACGGTCCGTGAGCGGGACGGGGCCATGGAACGTCGACCTCCCGTTCCTCGTCGAGGCGTACCAGAGGCTGAACCGCGCGCTGGAGCTCGAGACCTGCCTGGAGATGATCCGCACGGTCGCGCTCGAGGGGATCGACGCCGAGGCGGTCAACCTGCTCCTGTGGGAGGAGGACCGCGCCGGTCTCGAATTCCTGATCGCCTTCAACCGGATCGGAGAGCCGGCGCGCCGGATCATGCTCCATCCGGGCGAGGGGCTCGCGAGCTGGGTCGCCGAGAACGACCGCCCCGCCCTCGTCAACGATCTGCGCGACGATACCCGGTACACGCTGCGGCAGGATCGGGAATACGGCTTCCGGGCCCACTCCGCTCTGGCCGTGCCGCTGCACCGGGGCCGGAGCGTGATGGGGGTGCTCGAGCTGCTCAACGGCCGGGGGGATCCCCCCTTCGGAGGAGCGGACTTCCGCCTCCTGGAGGCGCTGACCGACCCGGTCGCGGTCGCGCTGGAAAACGCGCTGCTCTACCGCGGTCTGCAGCGCGAGAAGGCGGAGAACGAGGTCATCTACCAGATCAGCTCGAAGCTGAACCAGACGCTCGACCTGCCCGAAACGCTGGATCGGATCCTGGAGCTGGTCGGCGAGGTGATCCCGTTTCATGCGGGCGGGATCGCTCTGGTGCACGACACCGATCCCGTGGAAATCGAGATGGTCTCCTACCGCGGGTATCCGCCCGGCGCGGAGGAGCGGTTTCCGCTCAAGGTGGGCCAGGGGGCGATCGGCTGGGTGATCCACCATGAGGAGCCCTTGCGGATTCCGGACGTCCAGCGAGACCCGCGCTACGTCGACGCCCGCCCGCAGACCCGATCCGAGCTGGCCGCGCCGATGTTCGCCGAAGGGCGGGTGGTCGGCGCGTTCAACCTCGAGCACGATCAGGAGGACGCCTACCGAGCGCGGCACGTCCGGCTGATCCGGTCCTTCGCCAGCCACGCGGCGCTCTCGGTGCAGCGCGCCCGGCTCCACCGGGAGGTCCTCCGGCGACAGCGCCTCTTGGACGAGGTCGAGACGGCCCGGGAGATCCAGAAGCGGCTGCTCCCGTCGCAGGATCCCGTCCTGCCGGGGTTCGAGGCGTCCGGGGGCGCGACGCCGTCGCTCGAGGTGGGCGGCGACTCGTTCGATCTGATCCGGATCAACACCGAACAGGTCGGCCTGCTCGTCGGCGACGTCGCCGGAAAGGGGATCCCGGCCGCCTTCATCCTCTCCTCGTTCTGGGCGGCGATGCGCAGCGAGGTCCGCCACAACTACGAGATCCGGCGGATCCTGCGCAACGTCAACCGGCTGCTCTGGGAGTCGACCCGGGTCGATCAGTTCGTGACCGCGTTCTACGGCGTCCTCGACCTGTCCCGGCGGCGGCTGACCTACGCGAACGCCGGCCATGATCCACCGATCCTGCTCCGTGAAGGCGGAGCGATCGAGCGGCTGGAGGCGGGGGGGCTGCTCCTGGGCGTCCTGGAGGATGCCGCGTACGAGGAGGCGTTCGTGGAGATCGGTCCGGGCGATCTTCTGCTGCTCTACACCGATGGAGCGGTCGAGGCGCGCGGACCCGACGGCGAGGAGTTCGGAGAGGAGCGGCTGATCGAGACGCTCCGGCTGAACCGGGCTCGGCGGGCCCCGGAGATTCGGGTCGCGCTGGAGGCGGCGATCCTGCGACACTGCGAGGGAAAGGCACAGGACGACGTCACGCTGGTGGTCGTCAAAGGTTGAGGCCGCCGCCGCGGGGGGCGGATTCGGATCGCAAGGGGGAAACGGATGTTCGGAAGGGGGCGGGCCGAGGGGCCGGAGGCCCCGCCCACGAAGGCGTTCGAGACCGTCCTCGGGGCGGGCTGCAAGATCGAAGGGGACGTCACGGTGCGCGGATCGATCCTGGTCCGCGGAGAAGTGGCCGGAGGGATCCGGGCGCAGGGGGAGATCGAGGTCGACACGGGCGCGAAGATCAAAGGGGACGTGCAAGCGGAGCGGGCCCGGCTGGGGGGACGGATCGAGGGGAACGTGAAGGTCCGTGATTCGCTCGAGCTGCGGCAAGGCTCCCACCTGATCGGTGACGTCTTCGCGCGGAGCTTCCGGATCGAGGACGGAGCGATCTTCCAGGGCAACTGCCACATGGGCAAGGAGACGGAGATCCCCTCGCGGGATGAGAAGCTGAACAGGGAGACGCGATGAGATCGTACTACGGAGGAGGAGGGGGCGGGTTCTCCCTCGGCGGATCGCTCAGCACGATGGTGCGGCTCCTGATCGCCTGGAACGTGATCTTCTTCCTGGTCCAACTCATCGTGCCGCGCGCGGGCGGGCTCAACTGGATGCTCGCTTCCCTCGCGCTGATTCCGAACCAGGTGTGGAGCGGGGAGCTCTGGCGGCTGGTCACGTACATGTTCCTCCACGGCGGCTGGTTCCACATCGGGATCAACATGCTGATCCTCTGGATGTTCGGCAGCGAGCTGGAATCGCTCTGGGGTCCGCGTCGCTTCTTGAAGTACTACTTCGTGACCGGGATCGGCGCGGGGATCACGAACGCGATCTTCGAGCCGAGCTCGCCGATTCCGATCGTCGGAGCGAGCGGGGCGATCTACGGACTGCTGCTCGCCTTCGGCATGTACTTCCCGGAACGGCGGATCCTCCTCTACTTCCTGTTTCCGATCAAGGCGAAGTACTTCGTGATCCTCATGGGGGCGATCGAATTCTTCTCCTCCTTCACGCCGGGCCGGGACGGCGTCGCCCACCTCGCCCACCTGGGCGGGCTGGTGTTCGGATGGCTGTACCTGAAGGACATCCCGATGCGGTGGTTCCGGAGAGGCGGTCGCCGCGGAGGGGGCGGTCGCTTCGGCGGGACCCGGATCTACGACATCCGCGACTATCGCGATTCCGACGACTCGGACTCTCGCTGGCGCTGAGCCGGCGCGGCCGTTCGTTCGAACTGGAATGAAGACCGGCCCTCTCCCGGGCGGAGAGGGCCGGTTCGTTGCGGTAGCGACGGCGTGTCGCGCTCCCGGGTTACTTCAGCAGGATCATCTTCCGGGCGATCGCGCCGCGCTCGGTCTGCAGGCGGACGAAGTAGGTTCCCGTCCCGGCGGGGCGACCCGCGTCGTCGGAGCCGTCCCAGACGACCTGCTGGGTGCCGGGCACCCGAGTCTCCCCGTCCAACAGCGTCCGGACGACCCGGCCCGATGGATCCAGGATCTCCAGGCGGACCGTCTGCTGGGCGGGCAGCTCGAAGCGGATCGTCGCCCGCGGGTTGAACGGGTTCGGCGCGGTGCGGAGGTTCGGGGAGAGGCCGGTCGTTCCGAGATCCTCAACCCCGGCCGGCGAGCAGTCCGGGTTGTCGTAGACGACCTCGATGTCGATCCCGCGGCCCCATCGCGGCCAGATCGAGTACTGGCTGAAGTCGTAGCCGAGCAGCCCGGTGACGTTGACGACGTCGCCGATACAGGCGGCGTAACCCTTCTCTCCGTTGAGCTCGAAGTAGTCCATCTTGGCCGTGTCGGGGTCGCCGTCCTGGAAGAGCAGCCACTCGTCGAAGGCGGGGCCGACGACGCCGTCGAGCGAATCGAGTTCGCCCTCTTCCAGGCGGACGAGACAGTCCTCCCAGGGCTCGGCCGTGCGGGCGACGTCCCGGTAAGGGATGTCGCTGGCCGTCACCGTGTTGGTGGTGACCGGCGACGTGAACCCGCGGTCCCGGTAGAAATCGTGACCCGAGGCGTAGGAGAGCTGGGTCATGCCGAAGTACTCACGGACGCGCCCGGTCACGCGGACCTCGCGGCCGATCTCGAGTGGCGTGCTCTTCGCGACGCGGACGTACAGCCCGTCCCAGGCGCCGCCATCGTCGTCCTGGAGATAGTAGTAGTTGCCTCCGTCGAGACCGGTGACGCGCCCCTGAATGGTGACGATCTCCTCGACGAGGGGGGAGATGTCGGTGTTTTGGGGGTTCGAGACGTACTGGATCTCGCGAATCGGCGTGAAGCCGGTCCGGAAGGGTGCGCTCTCGGGACCGGACATCGGCACCCCCTCCTGGGAGAGGACCCCGCTGGCGATCAGCTCCTCCTCCTCTCCGTTGCCGAGATCCTCTGTCGTCAGGTAGACGCGCTTCGCGTTCGTCTCGTCGAGCTCGGCGGAAAGGACCGAGAGGCCGCTCACGAGCTCGTAATTGTCGATGTTCTCGGCCGACGCCTCGTCGACGGGAACCCCGAACTGCACCCCGACCTGCGTCGAAGACATCGCGTAGGAACCCCGCAGGCGCGGCTTGCAGGCCGTTCCGAGGTCCTCGTCGCAGTTGCGCGGGGCCAGCTTGAACTCGTCGAAGCTGTAGGTCAGGATCCCCTGCGCGTAGGAGAGGACCGTCCCGGAGTCGGGAACGTCGTATTCGAAGTCGCCCCCCGGGAGGGCGGACCAGGACTCCATCTTCAAGGAGTCCTGCCCGGGAGCGCGCTTGAGAAACCACTCCATGTACTGATCGGGGGGATAGGAGTACAGCGTGTCGTCCTCCCGATCGACACGGAGCAGGACCGACTCGTACGCTTCGGCGAGCGGACCTTCCGTGTTCACTTCGGGGATCGTCACGTCGACCGGGTCGGGAACGGTCCCCTGGTCGAGGACGGTGACCTCTCCGCTGGCGGAGTCATAGACGTTGATCTCGCTCATCCCGAAGTACTCGACGTACTCGCCGGTGACGCGGACGAGATCGCCGCGCCGCGGCTCGGGAATGTCGTTCGTGTAGACCCAGATCCCGGACCACTGGCGGCCGAACGTGTCGTCCGGGTCGGGTTCCTGGATGAAAAATCCGAAGCGACCCACCGCGGTGACGACGACATCCTCGATGGTCACCGTCGTTCCTTCCGGGTAGACCCCGAGCTGGATGTCGAAGATCGTATCGTCGGCCTCGGCAGTGCCGCCGGCCAGGATGAGTCCTGCCACGAGGGGCAGGGTGAGTCGGAGCAAGGTGCGCATGAGTTCCAGATCCTCCTGCTTCGAAGCTGCGGGTCTGTGAGATGCAGAGAAGGGGGCGTGCGACCGCGGCGCGGCCGCAGGCTCTCCAGGCTCGCGCGATTATACCGCAGGGGCGGAGCCCGATCAACTCCAAGCGGTCGCTTGAGTTCCCGTGTCGAAACCGGGCGGTCGGCTCAGGGGAGGAGGACCTCCTCGAAGAGCCGGACCCCTTCGCGGAGCGTCGCTTCCCAGTTCGGATCGGTGGAGGGACGCGGGAAATTCCGGGCGAAGGAAGAGGTGACGATGCCGATCCGACCCGCCCCGAAGTCCGTGACCAGCCCGAGGTAGGCGCGGATCTGATCCTGGGGCGGGATCGGCGCGCTTCCGCTCATCCGTTCCAGGGCGCCCGGCGGGACCCAGTAGCGCCCGATCGCCGGTGGCGCCGGCTCGGGGAAGTAGTCGACGTTCAGAGACGTCCCGTAGACGAACAGGCTGTCCGGGATCCCTTCCCGCTCGAGGTAGACCCATTCCCCGTCGTTCAGGGGCAGGTCGGTGACGCGGGTCCCCTCCGGCTCGATCCGGATCTCGAAGTAGTCGGGGATGCCGAGGACCTCCCCCGTGAACGCTTCGCTCAGCCCGCCCCGGAATCCGAACAGGCTCTGCCCCGCCAGCAGGATCCGACCGCCCCCTTCGACGTAGGCGCGGATCCCCGTCTCGGCGGTCTGCAGGTTGCGGGCCATCTTCGGGTCGTTGTCCTCCCGGTACGGTCCGGTGAGCCAGACGACCCCCTCGAAGAGCGAGAAGAGCGGTTCGATCTCCACGCTGGTGACGAAGTCCGGCCCCTCGGCGAGGTCCAGCCGATGGAGCGAGCCGGCGGTCACCGAATCGAGGATCGCCTCGAAGATCTCCCGGTCCCAGCGGCTCGATCCGGGACCCGTGATCTGGTCGATCCAGAGCCAGTCGCCCCGGGGCGACTCCACGGTCCAGGTGTGCGAGATCACGTTGCTGGTCGCGTCGGCGTCGTCGATCGCCTGGACGAACAGGGTCCGCTCGGTGTCGACGCCGTCCCCGAAATCCTCGGGCCGGAGGGCGAGGATCGTATCGGCCACGACGCGGGCGTCGGCCGAATCGCCGTCGAGCCAGATCCGGAAGCGGTTGACCGTCTCGCGCCCGTCCACGTCGGTTGGTGTCCAACCGAACGCCTGGGCGGGCAGGCTCGTCGACGGCCGCGGGATGGCCGGGTTCCAGGCGAGCGTCGGAGGGTTGTTCGAGAGCGGGAAGCTCTGCGTCACCCCGGTCGGATCGACGAGATCCCGGTCGTCCACCGCCCGCACCGTGAACTCCCGCACCGCGTACGCCCCGCCGAGCGGAACGGCGAAGGTGTCCGACGTCGCCGTCGTGAGGGCGTAGAGCTCTCCTCGATAGGTCTCCTCGGTCCCCTCCGGGGGGACCCAGCCCCCGCTCCACCGGATCAGGTACCCGGCGACCGAGCCGTCCCGATCGGTGCCCCACCAGTGGAGCACCTTCCGGTAGTCGGTGGTGTCGATGGAGGCGCCGATCACGTTGAGATAGGTCCGCGGCGGCTCGTTCGCCGGGAGCACGCCGGTGTCCTCCTCGCAGCCGATCGACGCGGCGAGAAGCGCGGGGAGCAGGATCCGCAAAGCGAGCGATCGCCTCATTTCAGCACCAGGAACTTCCCGAGCTGGGTGTCGCCCGTTTCATGGTCCTCGACCGAGAAGAGATAGAGCCCGCTGGCGATCCCCTGGTCGTTGCGCGAGACGAGGTCCCAGGCGGCCATGCCGCCCGACAGGGTCGGGATGTCGCTCTCCGGGTTGCGCACGTCGGTCGGATCGAAGATCCCGCGGATCTCGGTCGCGTTGTAGGTCTCGCCGTCGAACTCGATCGTGTCGACGAGGTCCCCCGCGAGCGTGTAGATCCGGATCGTGCAGCGCGATGGGAGGTTGACGAACCAGAGGTAGCGATCCCGGGCGAGGGTGCCGTCCCAGGCCGCGTCCCCTCGATACGGATTGGGGAAGACCTTCACCGAACCGACGTCGGTCGCCGGTCCTCCCGGGATCGCGAAGGTCCGGTTCTGGGAGAGCCCGCTCTCCAGAGGAGCGACCTCGATGGTTCCGGTGTCGAAGGAGGTCACCGCCACCCAGTAGTCGAAGCCGTCCTTCAAGCCGCCGATGTCGTAGCGGTACTCGTAGTCGACCCCTTCGATCATGGTCGGGTCGCGCAGGGCGTCGAGGCCGGTGTTCTCGAGCAGGCTGTCGACGAGGTCGATCTGGCGGACCATCCGGAAGCCGGTCTCCTCACGGTCTTCGCTGACGTAGATCCGGTATCCCTCGAAGTCGAATTCCCGGCTCTTCGGATCCAGGAACTCCTCCGGGTCGTCCGTCCAGTGGAGCGCGAGGCTGCCGATGCCCGGAACGACCTCCAGCGTGGGGGAGGGGGGCGGAACCGGGATGTTGAAGTTCAGGTCGAACGCGGTCTGCGCCCAGCCGGAGTTGAAGGCGATGTCCTCTTCGGCCGTTCGGTTCTCCTTCGCCGACGGGGCTCCACCGAGCAGCGCGAACGACACCAGGATCGTGTCGGCCGGCTCCAGGGTGGGGAACGGGCCGACCGAGAGTAGACCGACCGGGTCGTTGTTGGGAGCCTCGGTCCCCGAGGTCGGGTCGATCGAGCGGTTGCTCATCGTGGCGTAACGTTCCGCGTCGTCCCTCGGCGTGCCGGCGAGCGTGAAGTTCGGATCCCAGTTCCACCAGTTGAACGAGACCTCGAGATCGTCGACGGCGATCGGTCCGGTCCCGAGGAGGACCAGGCCGCCCCACGACGGCGCGTCTCCGCCGTCGTTGTTGTAGTGGTGCTCGGTATGGAGGCGCAGCGAGTCGACGTACGCGATGTCTTTGTTGCCGAACCAGGCGCTGGGCGGCCACTCGGTATGGTCGTCCTTCCATCCGGTCGCCAGCTCGCTGTAGAGACCGACGTAGACGTCGAAGAGGAAATCGTCCGGGCTGTCGTTGATGATCCGGTAGTTCGCGATGACGATCGCGTCGAACGGCTCGAAGCTGAAGAGGAGCGTCTCCAGCTCCACCCGCAGGTCCAGGGGAACGTGTTCCGGCCCCGCGTGGATGTGCCGGTCGATGAACGACAGGCGGAAGTCCTGCTCGCTCTTCGCGTCGGGATGGAAGTACCGGCTGTTCGGCAGGATGGATCGCTCCTCGATCAGCGTCGCGGCCGGGTAGAACTCGCTGACCCCGTTCGGGTCGAAGGAGCCGAAGTACCCGTCGATCGTCGCGGTGGAGACGAGGCTGTCCTCGGCCGGAGTCAGCGCCCCGACCCAGAGCCCGGCGCGGACCAGATGGTCCTGACCGCTGCGCAGCGGGTACTCGAGCGAGGGGGAGCGATCGGACAGATTGGTGCCGAGGAATCCGTTGTTGTAGATGGTGAGCCCGATGTTGTTCCCCGAGGTGACCCGCAGGCTGATCAGGGTGTCCTGCAAGGCGGCCGCCCATTCCTCCTCGGCGGTCGACCAGGCGCCGTCGCGGAAGACCCGGAACGACGCGTCCTCCTGGGGGGGACCGGCGAGCCCGGGCGGAGTGCCGAGCAGCAACCCGAGGAGGAGGATCGAACGGAGCAGCGGGGGGAGGAGTCGGGTCATTGCGTCGCCAACCTCAGGATCACGATCCGGTCGTTGGCCGAATCGGGAAGAAACACGAGACTGTCATCGGCGGCCACGTGCCGGATCGACGTGAGCGGTGGATCGACCGCGCGGGTCTCCCACTTGGCGTGGGAGTAGACGGTGTCTCGGAGCGCGCCGGTCGCCTCGAACCGGAGGACCTGGTCGTTGCCCGTATCGGCGACGAAGACCGTCTCTCCTGCGAGATCGGTGTCCACGTCGTACGGACCGAGGATCATCTCGGGTCCGCCGATCGGTCCGGCCCGATCGTCGGCGGTGTTCGTCGAGTCGGGCAGGAGGGCCTGCACGTAGTCCTTGCCCGTGTCGGCCACCCACAGCCGATCATCGTTGTATCGCATTCCGTGTGGATCGATCACGAACCCGAATCCGGTCCCGTAGTCCGAGACCAGGCGGACCGGCTCGCCCCGGTCGTCGTACTTGTAGACCGTGTCACGTGCGGCGTCGGCGACGTAGACGTTCAACTCGTGATCGGCGGCGATGCCGGAGATCTCGACCCACGCGGTATCCGTGAAGGCGTGCAGGGGCGGCCCCCCGCGGAAGTAGTAGCGTTTGATCATCCGGTCGCCCTCGTCGGCGACGAACAGGAAGGTCGAGTCCCGCTTCGCCAGGCAGACCTGGACCGGCCGGATCAGACCCTCGTAGGGCTCGATGAAACCCGGAGGCCGGGGCGTGACGTGGTGGCTGAGGTACACGGAGACGCGCTCCCGCTGCTCGACGACGAAGAGGTAGCTGCCCTGGACGATCACGTCGGTCGGAGAGGGGACCTGCCAGATCCGGTCGAGGTTGTAGGTGCCGGGAGTCGGGATCCGCCCCGGCTCCGGCTGCGGCGGCAGGCTGAACTCCTGTCCGCACCCCCCGAAGGCGAGCAGGGCCGCGGCCAGCGCGATCGTTCTGATCCCACGCCGCGTCATGTCAGAGCGGCAGCACCAGAGACCAGCGGTGGATCGCCAGGAGCGGGCCGCCGTCGGTGTACGCGTAGTCGACCACCATCTCCGAGCCGGCCCAGGGGATCCGCAGTCCCAGTCCCGCGGAGAAGTTCATCGTGTCGGCCCCGCTGTCGTATCCGGTCCGTGCGAAGTACCGTCCGGCGTAGGCGTATTCGACTCCGGCCCGCAACGTCTCCTGGTTGTCGGAGACGTGGACCACCTCGGTGGACGTCGTGAGCCGGTGCGGGCCCCGCTCGTAGGGAAGCGCGGAGAGGCCGATCCGGAAGCTGGTCGGCGGCGAGAACGCGGCGAACCCGACCTCTTCGCCCTGCACGTCGCTGAAGTAGCTCCCGTCCGGTTCCAGATCGGGTCCGAAGTGCTGCAAGGCGATCGAGAGCCGTGCCCCCGCCGTCCCGATCTGGTAGACGGTCCCGGCATCCACGAGCCAGCTCTGGATCGAGGGCCCTCCGATTCCGCTCCCGAGGTCCTCCCGGAAGAATTTCACCGTCCCGCCGATCGCCAGGCGGTCGGAGAAGGGGCGCGCCGCCGAGAAACCGAGGAGGAGATCGCTGTAGCCGAAGCTCCGCCCCGTTCCCTGCGGATGCGACTCGGTCGTCTCGTCGAGCTGGGTCCCGACGTACTCGGCGGAGACGGCCAGCGTGGATCCCGATTCCCCCCAGGGGCGGGCGAACGAGAAGGCGAAGACGTCCACGTCTGCCGGCCAGCGGGCGTAGCCGAACGCGGCGTCGGCGGACCTCTGGTGGGCGAGCCCGGCCGGGTTGCAGAAGACGGAGAAGGGGCCCTCGACCAGCGAGACGTAGGCGTCGCCGAGCGCGGCTCCCCGGGCGTCGACGCCGATCTTCAAGAACGTCCCGCTCGCGGTTCCGACGCGCTGGCCCCCCAGGCTGGTCTGCGCGCTGGAGGGGGCGGGAAGGCACGCGGCGATGCCGATCCACAGGACCAGCCCGCGCCACGCCGCGTCGATCGTGTCCCGCCGGCTCACCACTCGAACCCCAGACCGACCCGGATGCTTCGCGGCGGGGAGAGATAGGCCGGATTCGAGTAGCGATACTGGTTGGCGGTGATCGTCCGGCGGATCCCGTCGGCGACCTCTTCCACCGACTGGTCGGGACCGACGTTGGCGCCGGCCGCCTCGATCAGCTCCTCGTCGGGGAGATCGAGATTGTCGGGGTTCTCGTAGGGAGAGTCGAGCGACCCCTTGCCCGGCTCGTATTGCTCGCCGGTGGCATAGTCGAAGGTGAGGGGAGTGCGATGGTCGAAGAGGTTGAAGATCTCGAGGGAGGCTTCCAGCCGCCGCCCGAACAGATTGAACCCCTTGCGGAACTTCAGATTCGTCTTGGTCTCGATCGGACCGTTCTTCGAATACTCCTGGCCGATCCGTTCCCCGGCCGGGGTTTCCGGCGTGTACGCCCTTCCAGACTGGAGCAACGTGTAGAGGTTCATGTTCCAGTCGTCGGGAAGGGTCAGACCGGCCAGCCGGGGATGGCTCCCCCGGTCGTAGCGGAGGCTGTACCAGGCGGTCACCTTGTGCGGCCGGTTCCACCACATGTAGATCTCGCCCAGCTCGGTCTCCCGGGCGTCGCCGCCGGTCTCCTGGACCAGCTTGAGGTTGTTCGGGTCGGAGCTCTTCCCCTTCGCGACGGAATACGTGTAGGCGATCGCCCCGGACCAGTGCCCGAAGCGGCTCTTGCGCAGCTCGACCTCGATGCCGGTGCTCCGCGCGTAGTCGAGGTTGCGGTAGATGAAGAAATTGCTCCGGGTGGTCCGTCGCTCCTTGAGGACCAGCGTGGTCGAGGTCGGGTAGTCGTAGATGTCCTTGTAGAAGAGCGAGGCCTTCGCCGCGAGGTCGTGACGGAACGAGTGAGCGCCCCCGAGCTCGTACTGGACGGAGATCTCGGGGTTCAGGTTCGGATTGCCGATCCGGGGGAACTCCTCGGAAGACTGCGAGCTGCTCTTCGCGTAGACGTAGAAATAGGCGGGTCGTTGCGAGAAGTGCCCGTAGTTGAAGAAGAGCTTGTCCCGCTCGGTGATCGGGTGGCTGACCTGCAGCCGCGGAGAGAGGTGCCCCTTGAACCGACGGCCGAAGAGGGAATGCGTGTCGTCGAGGAATTCCTGCCGCGTCTCGGCGTTGATCGTGGGCCGGTTCAGGGTCTCGTAATTCTCGTAGAGACGCTCGATCTGTTCCCCGGGGAACCAGTAGTCGTAGCGGAGTCCGATCCCCATCACGAGGCTCTCGTACTCGAGACGGTCCTGGAGATACAGGGCGCCGGAAGAAGGGTACACGTGGAAGAGATCGAATTCGTCGCCCAGAGGCTTGGGGTTCGGGCCCTCGGCGACCACGGTGCGCGTGTCGAGCGACAGGTACTGGACGTCCTCGATCTGGTGGCTCGCGCCCCAGTCGAGCTTGTGGCGGCCGTACGTGTAGGTCCACTCGGACGCCAGCTCCCAGGTCTTCACGAACCGATCCCGGTAGTCGCTCGCGTCTCCGACGTCGCGAAAGTAGGGCGTGTCCTCGGATGCCGTCAGGCTGTCGCTGTCGTAGCTCGTATCGTACTCCGTCCAGAGCTTTCCCCTCACGTCCCGATGCTCGGCGGTGAAGAAGCGCGTGAGGCCCAGCTTGTGCACGAGGTTCGTCGAGATCCCGCGATGCCAGACCAAGGAGAAGGTGTTCAGGTCCTTGCTGACGGTGTAGTAGTGGTCGAACCTCCGCGCCCAGTTGTACGGATAGTTGGTGATGTTCCGGTTGATGTCGCCCACCTCGGTGTCGCCGAACCCCTGGTTGAAGCTCAAGCTCTTGGTGAACGAGACGTCGAACTTGTCCGACGTGGTCGCCCTCCAGCTCGACTTGAACAGGAACCGCCAGTTGTTGTTGGCGCGGGGATAGAAGAAGCGCTCGTAGCGGACGTCGTCGCCGAACAGCCGGTCGTTGTAGGAGGAGCGCAGGTGCTTGTCGCCGGGTAGATCCGAGATCGAGGGGAGCCAGCCGTCGTACAGGTTCGCCGAAAGGCTCAAGAAGAACTTCATCTTCCCGGGATCGTCGACGCCGAGCAGCCGAACCGCGTCCGGGACCGCCCGGAGAGGACCGGAGAGCTCGAACTCGTAGAAGCCGAGGTTCTGATCGTCGAGGAGGTAGTCGGTCGTGTAGCCGAAGTAGCCGTGCCAGTCCTCGGTCCCTTCCTTCAGCTTCGCCTCGATGATCCCAGAGAGCGCCTGTCCGTACTTCGCGTCGAACCCGCCCGTGATGATGTTCACCTCGGCGACGGAGCGGGTGCCGACCATCTCCCCCTGCGTTTCGCCCGAGAGAAGGTCCCGGGTCTTCACCCCGTCGACGATGTAGAGCGTCTCGTCGGCCCGGCCCCCGCGGATGTGGAGACGGTTGTTGTCCTTCGTGACCCCCGGGACCTGCTCGACGACGCTGTCGAGGGTCGGCTGGAGAGCCAGGGCGTTGAGCTCCTCGGCGTTGAACGTCCGCATCGTGGACGCTCGCTTGACGTCGACGAGGGGTCGGTCGGCCCGGATCGTCACCTCCTTGGCCCGGATCTCGGTCGCCTTCATCCGGAACGTGATCCGCAGCGTCTCTCCCTCGGCGATCTCGATCTCACGGGAGACGGGCTCGTAGCCGACGTAGCTCGCCCGGATCTCGTAGGTCCCGGGAGGCACCGACGCGATCGTGAACCCGCCGTCGTCCTGGCTCATCGCCCCCATGGTCGATCCGACGATCTGGATGTTGGTGAAGGCGAGCGGCCGATCCGCCTGCGCGTCGTAGACGTACCCCTCGATCCGTCCCGCGGCGCTCGCGCCAGTCGCGGGGAGCGAGAGCGCGATCAGGGAAAGCAAGCACAAGCCTCCCATCCAGGGTGGGAGGCGACGGCGCGAAGCAC
Source organism: Candidatus Eiseniibacteriota bacterium (assembly GCA_014729455.1). Classification (GTDB taxonomy): domain Bacteria; phylum Eisenbacteria; class RBG-16-71-46; order CAIMUX01; family VGJL01; genus WJJW01. The sequence goes on along the minus strand of WJJW01000360.1, from coordinate 288 downwards.
GGGTGAAATCCTCGAGCAGTCTGATCATCTCATCGTGGGTCGGCATCCTGCCAAGAACGCCGGGAAGAGTAACAGGAGCGGATGCGTGCGGCAACCGGAAACCGGAGGACGACCCGTCGACTCTTCAGGATCCATGCAGGATCGCGGCGCCGGAGCTGGTGCCGATTCGGTCGGCGCCGGCGGCGATCATCCGCAGCGCCGCGCCGGCTGCGCGAATCCCGCCGGAGGCCTTCACCCCGAGGGCGTCGCCGGCCTCGCGACGCAGGATCCGGACCGCCTCTTCGGTCG
>WJJW01000359.1 GCA_014729455.1 Candidatus Eiseniibacteriota bacterium | reverse complement strand
GGCGCGGCTTCCAGGGCGTCGTGAAGCGGCACGGCCACAGCGGCGGACCGGCGAGCCACGGGAGCAAGACCGGCGACCTTCCCGGATCGGTGGGGGCGTCGGCCTACCCGTCCCGCGTCGTGAAGGGACGCAAGCTGCCCGGGCAGATGGGGGACCGGAGGGTCACCGCGCGGAACCTGGAGGTCATCCGGGTCGACACCGAACGCAATCTCGTCGTGCTCCGCGGGGCGGTTCCGGGCGCGATGAACGGGCTGGTCATGGTCCGCCTGGCCGGCAAGGGGAAGAGAGGGGAGTAGGACGATGGCGACGGCGAAGCTCTACGCTCCGTCCGGCGAGGAGAAGGGGACCGTCGATCTCCCCGCCTGGGCGTTCGACGCGCCGATCCACCGCCACGCGATGTGGGAGGTGGTGCGCGCGTACCTCGCGAATCAGCGGCAGGGGAACGCGTCGGTCAAGAACCGGAGCGCGGCACGCGGCGGTGGCCGGAAGCCCTGGTCCCAGAAGAAGACCGGGAGGGCGCGCGCGGGCAGCACGCGATCCCCGGTATGGGTCGGCGGCGGCCGGGCGTTCGGACCGAAGCCGCACAGCTTCCGGGTGGAGATCCCGAAGAAGGTCCGGCGGCTGGCGTTGAGGAGCGCCCTGTCCGCGAAGGCGAAGGACGAGCAGGTTGCGATCCTCGCCGAGCTGCCGCTGGCCGAGTCGAAGACGCGCGAGGTCTTCAGCGTACTGAAGAATCTCGGAGTGGACGGCGCCAGGACGCTTCTCGTTCTGCCGGAGAGCAGCGAGTCGGTCCTCCGCGCGACGCGGAACCTGCCGAAGCTGCAGACGGCGGTCTATTCCGATCTGAACACCTATCAGGTGCTCCGCAGCGACCGCCTCGTGTTCCTCTCCGAGACGGTCGACCGGATGCGGGAAGCCGAGGTGGCGCGATGATCAAGGATCCGAGGAGCATCGTTCTCCGGGCGCTCATGACGGAAAAGGGGGCGGTCCTGCGCGAGCAGCGCAACACCTACCTCTTCAAGGTCAGCCCGAAGGCCAACAAGATCGAGATCAGGCGTGCGATCGCCGAGCTCTTCAAGGTCGAGGTCGAGGACGTACGGACGATCAACGTCCAGGGCAAGTTCAAGCGCCTGGGCCGGACGGCCGGACGGCGGGCCTCCTGGAAGAAGGCGATCGTCACGATCAAGGAAGGCCAGACGATCGACTTGTTCGATCAGGTATAAGCCACCCCGAATGGAGGAGTGGTCAGAATGGGTGTCAAGAAATTCAAGCCGACGACCCCGAGCCTGCGCTTCACCACGGTCTCGGACTTCAAGGAGATCTCCAAGAAGAAGCCCGAGAAGTCGTTGCTGCGCTCCAAGCGGTCGACCGGCGGGCGGAACAACCACGGCCGGGTCACCGCGTGGTGCCGGGGCGGCGGGCACAAGCGGAAGTACCGTGTCATCGACTTCCGCCGCAAGAAGCACGGTGTCCCCGCGAAGGTGGCGGCGATCGAGTACGATCCGAACCGCTCCTCGAGGATCGCGCTGCTCCACTACGTCGACGGAGAGAAGACGTACATCCTCGCTCCGATCGGGGTCGCGGTGGGCGACACGTTGATGTCCGGACCGACGGCGGAGATCCGGGACGGGAACTCGATCCCGTTGAGGAACGTCCCCGCGGGGAGCACGATCCACAACGTGGAGCTCTTCCCGGGCAAGGGGGGACAGATCGCCCGCGGTGCCGGCAGCGAATGCCAGGTGATGGCGAAGGAAGGACGTTTCGCTCAGGTGAAGCTCCCGTCGGGCGAGGTCCGGATGTTCGACCAGGAGTGCTATTGCACCCTCGGGAAGGTCGGCAACGTCGATCACGAGAACATGATGCGCGGGAAGGCGGGACGGAGCCGATGGCTCGGGCGGCGTCCGAGCACCCGTGGGGTCGTGATGAACCCGCACGACCATCCGATGGGCGGCGGCGAGGGGCGCAGCTCGGGCGGGCGGCACCCCTGCACGCCCTGGGGCAAGCCGACCAAGGGATACAAGACACGCAAGAAGAAGCTGTCGGACAAGCTGATCGTCCGCCGGAGGAAGTAGGTGAAGTGCGGCCGAGGAGTCTGCGATGACTAGATCGCTGAAAAAGGGTCCCTACGTGGACGCCAAGCTCGAGAAGAAGATCGAGGAGATGAACCGTTCCAAGGAGAAGAAGGTGGTCCGCACCTGGGCGAGGCGCTGCACGGTCCTTCCCGAGTTCGTCGGCCACACGCTCGCGGTTCACAACGGCAACAAGTTCATCCCGATCTACATCTCGGAGAACATGGTTGGCCACAAGCTCGGTGAGTTCGCGCCGACCCGGACGTTCCGGGGGCATGCTCACTCGGACAGGACGTCGCGGTAGGGATGAGAGGCGAGCACAGGGGGAGATGATGGAGGCGAGATCGATCGCACGGTACGTGCGGGTCACTCCCAGGAAGGTGGACCAGGTGCTCCGGCTGATCCGGGGCATGCAGGTCGACCGAGCCCAGGAGGTCCTCGGGTTCACGCCGCGTCCGATCGCGCGTCAGGTCAGCAAGGTCCTGAAGTCCGCGGTCGCGAACGCGGCCCAGAAGGAAGAGGAGCTGAACGTCGAGAGCCTCTACGTGAAGACGGCGATCGCCGGTGCCGGTCCGATCTTCAAGCGGTACCTGCCGCGGGCGCACGGCCGTGCGACGAGGTTCTGGAAGCGGACGAGCCACATCACGATCGTGGTCACCGACGGCGAGTAGCCGGAAGGTACGGAGGAAGATTTGGGACAGAAGACGAACCCGATTGGTCTCCGGCTCGGAATCATCAAGAACTGGGATTCCCGCTGGTTCGCGAAGAAGGACTACAAGAAGTTCCTCGAGGAGGATCTCTTCATCAAGCGCTACTTGAAGCGGCGCTTGACCAACAGCGGGATCTCGAGCCTGACGATCGAACGGGCGACCGACAAGGTGGACATCACGATCGAGACCTCGAAGCCCGGCGTGGTGATCGGCAAGAGCGGCGCTCAGGTGAACCAGCTCCGCGACGAGCTGAAGCACCTGACCGGCAAAGAGGTCTACATCGAGATCAAGGCGGTCGAGAACCCGGAGGCGAACGCCCACCTGGTCGCGGAGCAGATCGCGCGCCAGCTCGAACAACGGGTCGGGTTCCGGCGGGTCCTGAAGCGTGCCGTCTCGCAGGCGATGCGGGCCGGTGCGGGAGGGGTCCGCGTGCTCGCCTCCGGAAGGATCGGGGGCTCCGAAATGGCTCGGAAGGAGGGGTACCGCGAAGGCCGGGTTCCGCTCCATACGCTCCGGGCCGACATCC
>WJJW01000358.1 GCA_014729455.1 Candidatus Eiseniibacteriota bacterium | reverse complement strand
CACCTGTGCAGGTTCCGGCAATACGAAGCGGATGTTCGTCTTCTCGCCGAACGGATTGGGGAAGTTCTGATCGAGATGGATGCTCATAGCGACACCCTCCGACCTCTCCAGACTCGCAGGGGAGGGCGGCGCGCCGATCAGGACGTTGAATGTCGCTCCCTCCGGCATCGCCGTCAGGTCCTGATTGAAGATCGCCCAGTGGGAACCATCATACCAGACCCCGATCGGACGGTCGTTGTAGATGCCGAGTCCGGTCACATGCTGCGTCACGGTAAGCAGAGCATCCGGGTTCCCGTTGCTCAACGGGTGGTCCAGGATGGTCCAGTTGGAGACGATGTTCTCGGCTCTTGCGGTGTGAACCAAGACGTTCTCACCCGCTTCACACACGAGTATGTTGTACGCGCTGCCGACCGGAAGCTCGCTGTCCGGATCCTGATTGAAGATGAACCACTCTTCCGCGACATACGCCACGGCGATCGTGTTGTCGTTGTAGGTACCCCCCTCACCCCCAGGATTCCAGTTCTGCGTCACGAAGAGAACCGCATCCGGGTTGGAGACCGTGGAAGTGTGATCCAGGACAGTGTGCGTGAGGCCGGTGTTTTCTTCCGTCGCGGGATGGACGAAGGAGACCGCCGAGTGCCCCGGAAGGAGAACATTGAATCCAGCGTCGATGGGCATATCCGCCAGGTCCTGGTTGAAGACCGACCACTGCTGCCTGGCGCCGTCGTACCAGACCCCCTCGTTGTGATCGTTGTAGACGCCGCCGACCCCTCCCGGGTTGAAGCTCTGGGTGACGATCAGGACCGCCTCCGCGTCACCGTTGGTAAGGGGATGGTCGATCAGCGTGTAGTATCCGACCGTGTTTCCGGTGTTCGCGGTGTGGACGAAAGCGGGGCCGTGCAGGGTCTGTCCGTCCACAGCCTCTCCGTCGTCCAGCTCGGGATCGACGAGAACATTGAACGACGCACCCTCGGGCATGAGGGCGACGTCCTGGTTGAAGACCGTCCAGTGGGATCCGTCGAACCAGACGCCGAAGGCGTGGTCGTTGTAGACTCCGTCGCCGCCGCCGGGGTTGTAGTTCTGCGTGACGGTGAGGATCGCGTTCGGGTTGTTGTTGGCGAGCGGATGGTCGATGACGGTCCAGTTCGCGAAGCTGTTCTCCGAGGTCGCGGTGTGAACGAAGGCACCGCACGTCGAGGCGGCAACGAGGAGATTGTAGTCGGTGCCCGGAGTCATTCCCGCTCCGTCTTGATTGAAGACCGACCACTTCTCGTTCGTGTCGCTGTACCAGATCCCGACGTTGTGATCGTTGTAGGTTCCAATATCTCCATCGGGATTGAAGTTCTGGGTCACGAAGGCGATCGCATCCGGATCTTCGTTGGTGAGCGGATGGTCGATGGTGGTGGAGTTGGAGTTGCTATTTCCCGACGTGGCGGCGTGGACCGTGAAGTCGCCGAGCGACGGGTCGTCTATTTCGAAGGCCCGGGCTCTCGGCGCCGCGACGAGGACGCACAGCATGAAGACGGCGAGGATCGATCGGCCGCCTCTGTGGGTTCGTCTCTTCATGTTTCTTCCTTTCCCGGGTTCCCGGCGCTGCAGGACGGCGACGAGCTGGTTGGGACGGGTCCTTCTCCTGTCGTCCGGATCCGTCCCCCTTCTTCGGAGCGCGCTCGCCCCCTGTGGCCGAGCCTTGGTCTCACCGAGAATCACGGAAACCGGGGGCGGCGAAGGAAACGAACAAGTCCTCGTGCTCCGAACTCGTCCGGGGTGGCCGAGTTGGAGATCGAGGCGCCCATTCGCCGAATTCCGGGGCGGGCCCCCCTTTCCGCATCTCCTCCCCGATTTCGTGGGTTCTGATGAGGGCGCCTCCTGCTTGCCGGAGAGCGCTTGATCCCGCATCTCGGGCAACATCCGAGGAGGACCCCATGATCCGCGCGACTCTGCTTTCGCTTTTCTCCCTTGTTCTTGGCGGCCCGCCTCTCGCGGTCGCCATGACTCCACGAGGTTTCGTCGAGAATTGCGGTCAGCTGAGCGAACGCGTTTCCTTCTACCTCAACGGCCGGAGCGGCTCCCTGTACTTCCTGGACGACGGGCTTCTCATCGACCTCCAGGAGAACCCCTCGACCGGCCCGAACGTCGTGAGGGATGCTCCGGGGCTCGACCCCATCGGGCTGACGACCCGGCTACCCGAGCCCGACCGCGGCCGCCGCGGCCACGTGATCCGTCTGGGATTCCGCGGCGCCTCCGCTTCTCATCGAATCGATGCTCGGCATCCGACCGGAACGACCCTCAACTTCTTCCGAGGAAACGACCCCTCGCGTTGGCGTTCCGGAGTCGCCTCCTACGAGGAGGTCGTGTATCGGGAGCTGTGGCCCGGTGTGGATCTCGTATTTCGCAGCGCGGGCGGCCGGGTCTCGGTCCAGGTCGACGCGCGGTCGTCCGCCGCCGCGGAGCAAGTCGCCTTCACCTATGACGGAGCCCTCGAGGTACGCGAGGGGAAGGACGGGATGCTGATCGAGACGACGGTCGGAACCTACCTCGCCCCCCTGCCGGGCTCGGCAGAATCGGTCGCGCTCCTCCGACCTGCCTCACCCGCCGAGGAGGACGACGGAGCCGCCACCCTAATCGACGATCCAGACCGCTTGATCTGGAGCACGTTCCTGGGGGGCTCTCTCAACGACGCCATCCACTCGATCCGGTCGGATGGCTCCGGTAACGTCTTCGTGTGCGGCTCGACGTCCTCCTTGGATCTCCCCGCGACTCCCGGAGCCTACGATGAGACGCACAACGGCGATCTGGACACCTTCGTGGCCAAGCTCTCGGGTTCCGGATCAACCCTGATCTGGGCGACGTACCTCGGAAGCAACGGGACCGAGCTGGACTCGGATCTCACGGTCGACTCAGCCGGCAACCCGATCGTCACCGGATACACGGACTCGCCCGCGTTCCCCGTCACCCCCGGAGCGTACGACACGGAACACAACGGAATCGACGATGTGTTCGTTGCCAAGCTCTCCTCGACGGGGTCGACTCTCCTGTGGAGCACTTTCCTCGGAGGAAGTAGCTACGACGGCTTTCCCGCCGTTGCGCTCGACACTCTCGACAACGTCTTCGTGACCGGCGGGACGCTATCCTCCGACTTTCCGGTGACCACCGGCGCCTATGACACGACACCCAACGGAGCCGGCGATACCTACGTCTGCAAGCTGGACATCGATGGTTCCGACCTCGTATGGAGCACCTTCGTCGGTGGAAGCGGACCCGAGAATCAGGCTGGCCATATCGTGGTCGACGAGAACGGCCGCAGCGCCATCGCCACCTCCACCGGCTCGTCGGACTTCCCGACCACCCCGGGGGCTTTCCAGATTTCGTACGGAGGCGGAGCCAGCGACGGTTGTGTCTTCACGCTCTCGGGATCGGGCAGCGAGCTCGTGTGGAGCAGCTTCATCGGCGGCACCGATATCGATTGGAGTGAGGACTTGACGCGCGACCCATCAGGAAACGTCACCCTGCTGTCGGGAACGCTCTCGGCCGACTTTCCCGTGACACCCGGCGCCTACGACACGACACACAACGGTGAGTCGGACTTTTGCATAGCGAAGCTCCTGTCGGACGGTTCGCGCTTGTTGTGGTGCACCTTCGTCGGCGGGGGCGCTTCCGAAGGTCCGGGCCGCGAGCGAATCGTGGTCGACGAGGCCGGACGCAGCACGGTCGCCGCCTCCACCCACTCGCCCGACTTCCCGACGACTCCGGGAGCTTTCCAGAAGACGTATGGAGGGGGAGGCACCGACGGCTGTATCTTCTTGATCTCCGCATCCGGGAGCGAGCTGCTGTGGAGCAGTTTCATAGGCGGAGCCAATGACGACTTGGCCGAAGATTGCGACGCTCTACCGGGTGGAATAGTCCTCATCGGGGGCTACACGTCCTCCGCCCTGTTTCCTACGACACCGGGCGCCTATGACACGAACCACAACGGAGCTGTTGACGGTTTCATCCTGTCTCTAGATACGACACCGGTCGCGGTGGAAGGCGACTACTGGGTCCACCGCGCCACCGGCGACAACATCACGAACAACTACACCCGCCTCGACCATCCGCTCCTCGACGACGAGCCCACCGCCGTCCTCCTCGTCACCCAGAACTGGAACCCCGGCGGCGGCGTCGGCGTCTACAACGACCACAACGAGGGGGTCTGGTACACCGGCTCCCACTGGGCGGTCTTCAACGAGGATCAGGCCCCCATGCCCGAAGGCGCCGCCTTCAACCTTCTTCTGCCCGGGCAAACCACGACGAACTACGTCCACCGAGCGATCGAGGACAACACCGAGTTCAACTACACCGTGATCGAGCACCCCTCGACCACCGATCCGAACGCGATCGTCTTCGCCACCCAGAATTACAATCCCGGAGGCGGAGCCGGCGTCTACAACGACCATGCGATCGGCGTGTTCTACACCGGCTCCCACTGGGCGGTCTTCAATCAGGATCAAGTCTCCATGCCGCTCGGAGCGGCCTTCAACATTCTGGTGCAGGAGTACGATGAGAACGTGTATGTCCACACGGCCACGGCCGAGAACTCGGCCGGCAACTCGACCTACCTGGATCATCCGTGGACCAACGGCAATCCAGACGCGGTGGTGACGGTTACGCAGAACTGGAATCCCGGGGGTGGTCCCGGCGTCTACAACGACCATGCGATCGGCGTGTGGTACACGGGGAGTCAGTGGGCGGTCTTCAACCAGGACGGAATGTCGATGCCGTTGGGCGCTTCGTTCAACGTCCTCGTCGACTTTCCGCCGCTTCCGGCTGATGTCGAGGAGCCGGGCGCCGTCGCCACTCCCCTCCACCTGCGCCAGAACGCTCCCAACCCCTTCGGAGGCACGACGAACATCCGGTTCGCGCTTCCCGAGGCGGCGTGGACGAAGCTCGAGGTCTTCGACGTCACCGGACGCGTGGTGCGTTCGCTGATCGATGGAGAGCTGCGTGCGGGGGTGCATGAGATCGTCTTCAACGGGAACGGACTCGCGAGCGGGAAGTACTTCTACCGACTGCAGGCGCGGCCCGCCTCGGGCCGGGAGATCGTCGAGACCCGCGGGCTGCTGCTGACCCGATAGCGCCTCTTCTTGGGGGGGGGCGCCGGTATCCCTGCAACTCCCCCCAAGGAGGTTTCCGCATCGACCTCGAATCCAGCTGACCGAAAGTCCCCGAAATCGATACAATCCCCAGTCATGTCCACGATGTGTGCGTGGATCGAATGCTCGCTCTGTCATCGTCCGTGCAGTGGCGCACGCGTCCGATCCTCACATCCGGGGCAGGGAGGGGGCCGACCTCATGGAGCAGGACGTCACGGCAGTTCTGATCGAGGTCCGCAGAGGATCTCCCGGCGCCGTCGATCGTCTCTTCGAGCTGGTCTACCATGAGCTCCGTCACCTGGCGCGGCGCCCCCTGAAGGGTCCCGGGGACACGCTGCACACGACGGCCCTCGTCAACGAGGTCTATCTGAAGCTATTCGACCAGAGCCGTCTCGACATCCGGGATCGATCCCATTTCTTTGCCCTCGCTTCGCGGGTAATGCGCCAGATTCTCGTCGACCACTTCAGGAGTCGTCATGCCGAGAAACGCGGAGCCGGCGTTCCACACATGGACCTGGAAGCGGCCGAGATCCCGATCGAAGCCCGAGGCACCGCGATCCTCGAGCTGGATGCCGCGCTCCGGAAGCTGGCCCGAATCGACGAACGGCTCAGTCGCGTCGTCGACTATCGATTTTTCGGGGGGATGACCGAGGCGGAGATCGGAGAGATTCTCGGCGTCACCGATCGGACCGTTCGCAATGACTGGGTCAAGGCGCGGGCCTGGCTCCGGCGGGAGCTGTCGGCCTGATGAACCGCTTCCGGTTTCCCCATTTCATTCCGTGGAACTGATTGGATGAGCGACTCCCGACTCAACGAACCGACGCCGGAAGCCTGGAGCCGGATCTCCGCGATCCTCGACGAGGCGCTGAGTCGCCCTCTCGAACAGCGCGACGCCTACGTAGTGGAGGCTTGCGGCAACGATGACGGTCTGCGCCGCGAGGTCTCGACGCTTCTCCGCGCGGCGGGGGAGGATCGCTCCTTCCTCGATGAGAACGTGCTGGAGTTCGTGGCTCCCGCCTTGGAAGAAGGAATCGCGGACGATGCCCTGCGCGAAGGAGAACGGATTGGCCCGTACCGGGTCGGCCGCCTGATCGGCCGGGGCGGAATGAGCCGCGTCTACCTCATCGAGCGGGACGACGATCAATTTCACCGCGTCGCCGCGCTGAAGGTGCTCGACGTTCCGGGGCCCGACTCGGTCGAGTATGTCCGCCGGTTCGAGGCCGAGCGTCAGATCCTCGCATCCCTCGATCATCCCAACATCGCCGCCCTCTACGACGCCGGCTCGACCCGGGACGGCCGACCTTGCCTCATCCTGGAACACGTTTCCGGGGAGCCGATCACGCGCTACTGTGCGTCGCGCCGACTCGGCGTCGAGGACCGCCTACTGCTCTTCGAGACCGTATGCCGAGCGGTCCACTATGCCCATCAACGCTTGGTTGTCCACAGAGACCTGAAACCGGGCAATATCTTCGTACGCCGCGACGGCGTCGTGAAGCTTCTCGACTTCGGGATCGCCAAGCTGCTGGATGAAGGCGAGTCGTCGCCGGGCGCAAGGGCCCCGCGGACGCGAACCGGGTTTCGTTTCCTGACACCCGAATATGCCGCTCCCGAGCAGATCCGAAGCGAGCCGGTGACTGTTGCCACCGACGTCTATGCCCTGGGGGTTCTGCTGTTCGAGCTTCTGACAGGCCGCCTCCCTTATGACCTGGACCGCGGCTCTCCGTTCTCCACCCAAGTTGCAGTGGTCCAGGAAGAGCCGAAGACGGCCAGCACCGTGGTGTCGAGTGAAGCGGACCGGCGGACTCTGCGGGGCGATCTCGATGCGATCTGCCATCGTGCGCTCCGCAAGGAGCCGATGGCGCGCTACGCCTCGGTGGCGGAGCTCGCCGCCGACGTTCGCGCGCATCTGGACCATGAGCCCGTGGTAGCCAGGGCGGGCACGGTTCGCTACCGGTTCGGGCGGTTCGTGCGCCGGAACCGGGTCCCTGTCCTGGCGACCGGATTGGTGGTCCTATCGCTCGCTGCGGGTCTCATCGTTTCCATCGTCCAGACACGGTCTGCGTCGCGCGCCTTTCAGGAGGCACGCCTGGCTGAGCTTCGCGCTACCGCAATCAACACCTTCCTGGTCGAGGATCTCCTCGGCGCCGCCGATCCCGTGGAGTCGGGGAACCACGACATCGCGCTTCGGGAAGTGCTCGACGTGGCGGCGAGGCGGGTCGGGACGGCGTTTGCCGACGAGCCGCTGGTGGAAGCGAGTGTCCGGCAAACGTTGGCGCGCGTGTACAGGAGTCTCGGCGAGTACGCGACCGCCCATTCCCACAATGAT
>WJJW01000357.1 GCA_014729455.1 Candidatus Eiseniibacteriota bacterium | reverse complement strand
GACCGGCGACCGCGCCGCCTCGAATCGCCGCCCGCAGCTCCGGCGAGACCGTCCCCGCCCGCTGCCCGAGAATCAGGCCGGCCATGCCCGGTACGCGCGAACCAGCCGCACGCCGCGGTAGTAGAACCGGAGGATCTGCAGGTAGTCGACTCCGGCCCGGGCCATTCCGATCGCTCCGTACTGGCACAGGCCGACGCCGTGGCCGAACCCGGCGCCGCGGACCGCGACCCGGTTCGCCCGTCCCTCCTTCTCCTCCACCTGGATCTCGAGCAGGAGCGCGCTGCGCAGCGAGCCGCCGTCCGGACGACGCAGGACCCATCGGATCGCGTCCCCGCCGATCGTGATCCGCCGCTTCTCGAACCGGATCTCCAGCTCCTCGACCCGCTTGTCGTTCGACCGCTTCTCGATCTCCAGGTCGACGAGCCGTCCCCAGCTCTCCGGATCCCCTTCTCCGGTCGCTCCGGGCAACGTTCGTTTCAGGATCGTCTCGAGCACCGGCCCGTCCCAGACTTCGATCCATCGGTAGTACGGCGAGGGCGCGCAGAAGGAGTCCGCTCCGCGTCGCGCACGACAGCGCCGCGCCTTCAGGTACGGGCGCGCCTGCTTTCCCCAGACGGTCTCCGGCCCCGCGGTGATCCCTCCGCAGGTGGAGCTGTAATAGGCGAGGATCGGCCGCCCCTCGTGCAGGGCGACCACTCCGGTGGTCGCCCGGACCGCTTCATCGACGTCGGCCCGTTCCCCGTCCGCCCCGAGGTAGACCTGATCCGCGACGGTGGCGAGCAGATCGAATCCGCGCGACCGCCAGCGGCTCATGTTCGCCAGGGTATACGTGCGGGCCGCGACCGCTTGCGCCTTGACCGCCTCGATCCGTTCGGGACCGGAGCGACCGATCTCCGCGGGGACCACCCCGCGCAGGTACGACTCGAGATCGACGACGTTGACGACGGTCAGCCGATCCTCCCCGCTGGCGAAGACGAGCATCTCGCCGCGGTAGCGCGTCGAACCGACCGACAGGCGGGTCGATCCACGGTCCTTCGGATACGCGTAGAGCGTGTCGGATCCGATCGCGCGCGTCGTTCCCAGTCCGTCGAGGTGGAGGGATCCTCCCCGCGCATGGAAGCGCAGCGAGGCGCCGGCGGGGATCGCCTCGGCCGACCCGGCCCGCCCCATGATCCCGACCGCCCAGGCTCCATCGGCGGAGAGGACGGCGAGGGAGACGTCGGGCGCGATCCCGACGCGGACCAGGGGGATCGGTCCCTGGGATCGCGGATCCTCCCGGGCCGGGGAAGCGTCCGGGTCCGCGGGGGGCGGGGCCGGTCGGGACGCGCAACCGACCAGAAGGAAAGCGATCAGGAGAGCCGAGCCGCGGCCGGCCCACCCTCCCCGAGGATCCGTCCGGCCCGATCCCATGCGGGAGCCCGCCTACGGACCGATCATCCAGCCGATCAGGACCGCTCCCTCGTAGGCGTAGATCCAGTCGTCCGGGGCGTCGATCCCATGGAGCTTCCCCTCCATCGAAAGGAACAGGCCGGAGGTGCGGTAGAAGCGGACCCCGGCGAGGAAGTGCCCGCCCGGCTCCCACTCGGTCCACTCCCGGTCTCCCTCGGGGGTGCTGTACTTCGCCGCGAGCTCGTAGGTCGAGACGCCGGCCCCGACGTACGGGACGCCGACCTGCCCGATCGCCCGCGGCTCGACCCGCCAGAGCAGTGCCGCCTCGACCGACGTGCGCCGGAAGGTGTCGGTCAGATCCCCGGGACGCTGGCCGAGGTTCGGCTCGCCGTCTCCGGTCGCTTCGCGAAGGGTCCCGTCGTTCCACTGCATCGATCCGGAGAGGCGGGCCTCGAGGCTGTTCTGCAACGGGAGCTGAACGAACAGGGTTCCGCCCGGACCGACGCGCCAGTCGTGACGGAGCTCCTCGAAATACCCTCCGGCGATCAGGCCGCCCCCGACGTCGAGCGCGATCTTCGCTTCCGCTCCGGCCGGTCGGGCCGCCGGGAGCACCGGCACCAGAACCGCGAAGCACAGACACAGGATCCGTCTCATCGCTTCTCCCCTCCTTGGGCCCTCGCCAGGCCGCAGGCACCCTAGCACGGCCGACCCTGCCCCGCAAGGATCGGCGACGGAACGGCTTGGACCGTTGACAGACCGGCTCGTGAAGAAGTACGCTAACCTGCTAAATGAAACTGAGTCTCAATTAGGCGCGGGGAGGGGAAGACGACGGCTCAGACGATCGGTTCGTATGAGGCTGCGGCGCGGCTGCTTCGACGGTTCCTCCGGGAACGCGGCCTCCGCTCGACCCCGGAGAGGCTGGAGCTGCTCCGCCTGGCGCTCGCCTCGCCGGCGCACTTCGACGCCGACGAGCTGCTCCTCCGGGCGCGGCGCTCCGGACGCAAGACCAGCCGGGCGACCGCCTACCGGACCCTCGCCCTGTTCGAGGAATGCGGGATCCTGCGGAAGGCGCGTCTCGGCAAGGAGCGTGACCTCTACGAGATCCTCCTCGATCGGGGCCACCACGACCACATCGTCTGCACCTCCTGCGGGCGGATCGAGGAGTTCTTCGATCCGCGGTTCGAGCGGATCCAGGAGCGGATCGCCCACGAGCTGGGATTCGCGCTGCACGATCACGTCCACGAGATCTACGGTACCTGCGCCGACTGCGCGAAGGTCTCCGCACACCGGGCCGAGAGGGCTTCCTAGATGGCCGAACGCGCGCTTCGTCCCGAGGAGAACCAGCCCGAGCCGATCCTGCTCGTCGGGAATCCGAACGTCGGCAAGAGCGTGCTCTTCGGGGTCCTCACCGGACGCTACGTGCAGGTCTCCAACTATCCCGGAACCACGATCGAGGTGACCCGCGGCGCCGTGACCGGGCTCCCGCAGGAGACCGTCCTGATCGACACGCCCGGGACCAATCATCTGATCCCGATGTCGGAGGACGAGCGGGTCACGCGCGACCTGCTCCTCGAGGAACCGGCCGGGACGATCGTCCAGGTCGGAGACGCGAAGAACCTTCGCCGCACGCTCGCCCTCACCCTCGAGCTCGCCCTGATGGGCCGCTCGACGGTGCTCGCGCTGAACATGATGGACGAGGCCCGCTCCCGGGGCGTCAAGATCGACACGGACCGCCTCGCGGCACGGCTCGGCGTGCCGGTCGTCGAGACGGTGGCCGTCCGCCGCCAGGGGATCCGCGGGCTCCGCAACCGCCTCGCCAACGCGGCGCGCCCGAACCTGTCGGCCCGTTACGCCGCGCCGATCGAGCAGGCGATCGACGCGCTCGTCCCCCATCTGCGAGGGGCGCCGGCCGACCCCCGCTTCCTCGCGGTGCTGTACCTCTCCGGAGACCGGACCGTGATCCCGCGGCTGCGGAGCCTGGTCGGGGACGATGCGGTGGAGCGGTGCGAGGAGATCCGCCTCGATCTGTCGCGCCGTTTCGAGGGATCGCTCGCCAACGCGATCCAGACGAGCCATCTGGAGGCGATCGACGCCCTGTTGCAGGAGTGCTACGTCCCCTCGACCACGCCGCGCGCCGGCTGGCGGCATCGCGTCGGCCGCTGGTCGACCGATCCGGTGCGCGGAATCGCGGTGCTGGCCTTGGTCCTGGCGGCGACCTTCTGGTTCGTCGGGCTCTTCGGCGCCGGAACGATGGTGGACCTCCTGGAGACCGGCCTCTTCGGGCAGGTGCTGAGCCCCCTGGCGATCGAGGGGGTCGACGCGATCCTGCCGTTTCCGCACACGCACGCGCACGAGGAGGTGGAGGTCGTCCTGGAGGTTCCGCTGACGCCGGTCCACGGGATCGAGACGGGAATCGACTGGTCCCGGACCGTCACGACGCCGGAGTACGAGACGACCGAACCGCTCACCGCCGTGCAGGAGATCTTCCGGTTCATCCACGACCTGTTCGTCGGACCGTACGGCGTCTTCACGATGGCGATCGCCTACGGCTTCGCGATCGTCCTGCCGATCGTGGCGACCTTCTTCCTGCTCTTCAGCATCCTCGAGGACACCGGCTACCTTCCCCGTCTCGCGGTCATGGTCAACGACATCTTCCGGATGCTCGGGCTGAACGGGCGCGCCGTCCTGCCGATGGTCCTCGGTCTCGGCTGCGACACGATGGCGACCTTGACCACCCGGATCCTGGACACCCGCAAGCAGCGACTGATCGTCACCCTCTTGCTCGCCCTCGGCGTCCCCTGCTCCGCGCAGCTCGGAGTCCTCCTGGCGATGCTCACCTCGGTCTCGTTCCTCGATGCGATCCTCTGGCTGGTGGTGATCACCGGGGTGATGCTCTCCGTCGGCTGGCTCTCCTCGAGGGTGATCCGGGGGCCGTCGTCCGACTTCCTCCTGGAGATCCCGCCGATCCGTACGCCGGTGCTCGGCAACATCGTCCTGAAGACCCTCGCCCGGATCGAGTGGTACCTGCGGGAGGTGATCCCGCTGTTCGTCCTGGGCACCCTTCTGCTTTTCGGATTGGACCGGACCGGCGCGCTGCCGGCCCTCGAGCGTCTCGCCTCGCCGCTCGTCCAGGGATGGCTCGGCCTGCCCGCGCAGACGACCGAGGCGTTCCTGGTCGGGTTCCTGCGGCGCGACTACGGGGCGGTCTTCCTGCTGCAGGCTGCGACCGGGCCGGACCGGATCCTCGATTCCGTGCAGGTCCTGGTCAGCATGGTGGTGATCACGCTCTTCGTTCCGTGCATCGCCCACGTCTTCGTGATCGCCAAGGAGCACGGAGCCAAGATCGCCGCCGGGATGGTCCTGTTCATCTTCCCGTTCGCGTTCCTGGTCGGCGGGGTCCTCCTGCGCGTGCTGCGCTTCGCGGGGATCGGATGACGGACGCGCCGGAGCCGAGGAGGGAGACGACCCCTTGCCCCCTGTGCGGCAAGCCGGTTCCGCTCGACCGGGAGCACTGCGCGAGCGGCTGCCCGCTGGCCGCGGGATGCAAGATCCTCTGCTGCCCGGCCTGCGGATACGAGTTCGTCGTCCATTCGGTGCTGGCCTCCGGCTTCGGCCGGCTCCTGCGGAAGCTCCGGGGAGGAAGAGGAGAGAAGAAGGGATGAGCCACCAGCAACGCCTCGAGGAGGGGCTCGAGCTGCTCTACCTGATGCGGGAGCGCGGCGGGGGCGACCGCGCGGCGTTCCTCGCGGAATGTCGCGAACGGGATCCCGCCGGCTTGCTCGATGAGCTGACCCGCCGCGGAGCGGTCGAGTCGGCGGAGGGGCCGCTCCGCCTGACTCCGGAGGGATTGCGGCGCGCCGCGCAGGTGATCCGCCGCCATCGTCTCGCCGAGGTGTTGATGCATTCGGTGCTGATGGTGGAGCAGCGGGAGATGGAAGCGACCGCCTGCGTCTTCGAGCACATCCTGAGCGAGGACGCCTGCGATCGGGTCTGCGCGTTTCTCGGCCACCCGACCCACTGCCCGCACGGCGGCCCGATCCCGCCGGGTCGATGCTGCCGGCTGACGCTGGAG
>WJJW01000356.1 GCA_014729455.1 Candidatus Eiseniibacteriota bacterium | reverse complement strand
GCGCCGGATCGATCATTCCCTCCGGCCGCAGCTTCTCCCGCCGGATCTCCGCGTTCCGGAGATCTACACCCGCAACAACTGGTCCACCGGGGACGATCCGAATCTCACCTCCCGGTACATCTTCGAAGTGCGCGCCCAGTCGGTCGCCTCGCGGATCAGCCTCGGCTTCAATCTGCTCCAGGGCTCCGAGCAGGTGACCGCGGGCGGGCGGACCCTGGTGCGGGATCGCGACTACACGATCGACTACGACACCGGCGAGATCGAGATCCTGGATGCCGCCGACGTCAGCGACACCGACGAGATCCGGGTCAGCTACTCCTACCTCCCGTTCGGGGGAGGGGGGCAGAAGACCCTGATGGGATCCGCGCTCCGTTACGCCCCTCCGCGGAGCAAGATGGCGCTCTCGACGACGTGGGTCTACGAGAGCAAGGGGGCGCCGGGGGTGGAGGGACGCCGGCCCCGGCTCGGTCAGGAACCGACGCGGACGGTCGTCGGAGAGCTGGCGGGGTCCTACAAGACCGATTCGTGGGGGCTGACCTCGCTCGTCGACGCGATCCCCGGGATCTCGACCCGCCAGCGGAGCAGCCTGACCCTCGACGGGGGCCTGGGCCTGTCGTTCCCGGATCCGAACACGACCGGGGAGCTCTACATCGACGACTTCGAGGGGGCGAAGGACGAGTACCTCGTGACGATGAACCGTCTCGGCTGGCGCCCCTCCGGGATCCCGCGCGCCGCGCAGGGGGCGACGGCCAGCCAGCAGGCGGCGAACCGCGGGGTGGGCTGGTGGTACAGCCCCCGGTCGGCGGTGAAGGAGGGTGACCTGCAGCCGACCGACGAGGGCAGCGGCGGCCTCGACGAAACCGAGAAGGACAACAACCGGACGATCCTCGAGCTGCACTTCTTCCCGAACGGATCGACCCCGGAGGAGAAGCGCGACTCCTGGTTCTCGCTGGTCCAGCCCCTGTCGACCCGGGGGACCGACCTCTCGCGCGCGCAGTTCCTCGACCTCTGGGTGAACGACTTCCTGCCGCTCGATCAAATCGAGGATCGGGAAGGGAAGATCCACATCGAGATCGGAGTCGTCTCGGAGAACGCGATCTGGAACCGCGTCCGCCCCGAGGACCTCGGCCCCGATTCGTTCGAGCCGCCCGATTTCGAACTCAACACCGAGGACGAGAACCGCGACGGCGAGCTCGACGATCCCGGCGGCGGCCAGGGAGAAGACACCGGGATGGACGGCTTGACCGACGCCGAGGAGGGGACGGGAGCCGATCCCGCGTACGACAACTGGGAGTTCGCCGAGAGCGACGAGGACCAGGATCGCCGCGCGCCCCGGGACGACCCGACCCGGACGCAACGCTACGCGCGGATCAACGGGACGCAGAGCAACGGCCGTCTCGACACCGAGGATCTGAACGGGAACCTGATCCTGGACGAGAGCGAGGCGTACTTCCACTTCTCGGTCGATCTCTCGGACACGAGCCTCGTCGAGTACGAAGCCTCGCAGGCGCCCGATCAGGATCCGGATTATGCGCCGTACACGCGCGGCTGGCGCCGCGTACGGATCCCCCTCACGTCGGCCGACTCGGCAAGGGTCGGCTCGCCGAACTGGCAGCAGGTCCGCCATCTCCGGCTCTGGTTCGAGGGGTTCTCGGAGGAGACCTACCTCCAGATCGGCGGGGTGGAGATCACCGGCAACCGGTGGCTGAAGGGGGTCGTCCAGGACTCGACCGGCGAGGCGGTTTCCGACTCTCTGCTTCTCGCCGAGGGGGAGGACTTCTTCCCCGCGGTGCTGAACAACAAGGACAACTCGACCGCCGAGTACACCCCGCCGTTTCCTCCGCGGGAGCGTCAGGACGTCGAGGAGCGGGAGCAGTCGCTGACCCTGGAGATGATCAATTTCCAGGCCGGCCACACGGGAACGGTCTTCCGGACCTACAACCAGGGTCAGGACTTCGCGAACCTCTACCGATCCCTCGAGTTCTTCCTGAATCGCCGGATCCGAGAGGGGCCGACCCCCGACCTCGACTTCTTCGTCCGGTTCTGCCGGGACGCGGCGACGGACACGACCAACTTCTACGAGTACCGGGTCCCGGTTCCCGACGGATGGAGGCTGATCGAGCTGGACCTCGAGGAACTCTCCCGCCTCCAGCTCGTCGAGGGATGCCGGTCGGACAGCTGCAACGTCACGAAGACCCTGCCCGACGGGGCGGTGATCCGGCGGAAGGGGAATCCGAACCTCACCAGCGTCTGGAGGATCACCTTCGGTGTCGTCAACCGCGGTCCGACGGCGGTCGTCTCCGGCAACGTCTGGATCGACGAGCTCCGCCTGACCGACGTCAAAAGGGACACGGGGCTGGCGACCCGGCTTGGGGTCGGGGTCGTTCTGGCCGACTTCGCCAGCGTCAACTTCAACTTCCAGAGGACCGGGGCGAACTTCCTCCGGATCGGCTCCGAGCTCGGCAGCGGCAACACGGTCACGAACTACAGCCTCAACTCGCGGATGAACTTCGACAAGTTCCTCCAAGGGACCGGGATCACGCTTCCGCTGACCTTCTCGATGGCCCGGTCGAAGACCGTCCCGAAGTTCCAGTCCGACAGCGATCTCGTGCTGGAGAGGGCGACGGACCGCGACATCTCGGAGTCGATGAACCAGGACTTCTCCTTCAACCTCTCGCGGACCCGCTCCGAGAGCCCGTGGCTGCGCTACACGATCGACGCCTTCAGCGTCTCGGGCCGGATCGACAGCAGGGAGGAGAACAACCCCTGGTCGCGGATCAAGACGACGGGCCGGTCGGGGAACATCCAGTACTCGCTGCCGCTCGGAGGAGGACCGTCGATCCGCCTCTACCGGAACACGGACCTCCATCTCCTCCCGACCAACTTCCTCGTCGGCGTCTCCGGCGACCTCCGGAAGACGACGGAGTTCAGCCGAAACAGCGGAGACATCAACCAGGATTTCGTTCGGATCCCGCGGAAGAACACGAAGAGCGGCCGGATGACCTGGTCGACCGGGCTGCGTCCGATCGATCAGATCACCTACAGCTTCAACCAGTCGCGCGACCTCCGGCTGCGGATCGCCGAGAAGTCCCTCCTCGGCCTCAACCTCGGTACGGAGACTTCCCGCCGCCACAAGCTCAGCGCCTCCGAACAGGTCGACCTGGCCGAGCTGGGTCTACTCCCGCAGAGCCTGAACATCGTCCCGAAGGTTTCCTGGAACGGGAGCTTCGACGGAACGTTCAACATGATCCGGGCCACGGGGGACGAGGGGGGGGAGCGGACGAACCGCTTCAGCAACTCGAGCAACGCGACCTTCTCGGGGGCGATTCCGGTCGGACGGCTCCTCAAGATGCTCTCGCCGTTCGGGAAGGGGGACGGATCGGATGGCGCGGCCGAGGGGGACTCGGCCGCCCCTCGCCGGGCCGTCCGGAGCCGGAGGAGCCGGGGGCGGTCCGGGGGCGGAGGGCTCCTGTCGATCGGAGCGGTGACCGCGACCTACACGATCGGAAAGTCGAACAGCCTCGAGGGGATCCGCGGCGAGCCTTCGATCGGCTACCAGCTCGGCTGGGCGCGGGACCCGGGTCCGGACGTGATCCGTTCCGGAACCGGGGCGCGCGCGTCGAGCGGCGATCGAAAGGACCTGAACCTCTCGACCGACGTGAAGCTGCTGAGCGAGATCTCGGTCCGGACGACCTACAAACGCAGCGTCAACGTGAACAGCGTCAACGGGGGAGAGTCCGAGAACCGCTCGCGGACGTTCCCCGATCTCAGCATCAACTGGGGGCGGATCCACCGGAAGCTCGGCCTCGAAGGGATCGCGCGCGATCTGCGGGCCAGCTCCGGCTATTCCCGGAAGATCACCGAGACGATCACGGGCATCGGGCGGGGGAGCGAGAGGATCAATACCCGGATCGCGTTCAATCCGCTGCTGAACATCGACGCGCGCCTGGAGAACGGAATCACGGCCAAGCTGACCAGCAGCTACAACAAGGACACGAACGAGCAGAAGCTGGAGAGCATCAACAACGTCAACACGACGGTGCGGCGCCAGGTCGGCGTCACGTTGAGCCGGTCGATCAACCTCTCCCGCATGGTGACGAATCCGATCACGAAGAAACGGTCCCGCGTCACCTCGAAGCTCGATGTCTCGCTCTCCGGCAATTACTCGGAGAACAAGACGGAGACCCGGCAGGGGGAACGGGCCATCCCCGGTCGCCACAACGTCCTCTTCGACGTCTCCACCTCGGCCGGGTACAATTTCACGAGCAACATCTCGGGAAACGCGGCGATCTCGTTCAGCCAGAACACCGACAAGAAGAACCGCGCGAACACGGTGCGTTCGGTCAGCGTGACGATCTCCGCGGCGTTCCGGTTCTAGGAGGGTTCGATGGGCCGGATTCTCCGCTGGGTGCTTCCGCTCCTCGCCTTCCCGGCGTGGGCGGGGGACCTGCCGGACTTCGACACGCCCCGGGCCTGGGAACACTTGATCGCCCAGTGCCGGTTCGGACCGCGGGTCCCGGGCAGCGAGGGGCACCGCCGCTGCGCGGCCTATCTCGAAGAGACGCTCCGCGCCACGGGGGGCGACGTCGTGCTGCAGCCGTTCCGGACGCGTCCGGAGGGGTTTCCTGAGGAAGTGGAGATGACCAACGTCCTCGCCCGGTTCGGTCCCTCCGGTCCCCCGATCCTCCTCGGCGCCCATTGGGACACGCGCCGCTGGGCGGATGAGGATCCGGACTCGACGCGTCGCGACGAGCCGATCCTGGGGGCGAACGACGGGGCCAGCGGGGTGGCGGTCCTCCTCGCTCTCGCCGAGCGGTTCGCGACCGCGCCCCCTCCCGTGGCGGTGGAGATCGCGCTGTTCGACGGCGAAGACCAGGGGAGCCACGGATCCCCCGAGAGCTGGTGCCTCGGTTCGCGCGAGCACGTCCGGCGGAGGGTCGGCACGGCGCCCCGGATCGCGATCATCGTCGACATCGTCGGGGGGGAGGACCTGCGGATCTGCCGGGAGGAGTACTCGGAGACGTACGCTCCGTGGTTGAACGACCTGATCTTCGCTCGGGCTCAAGCGCTTGGCCTGCAGGCGTTTGAAGACCGGGTCTGCTACAGCGTCTACGACGATCACGTTCCGTTCCTGGAGCGCGGGGTCCCGGCGGTCGATCTCGTTGACATGCATTTCCCCCAGTGGCACACTCACGAAGACGTGCCCGGGTCGTGTTCCCCGGAGAGCCTGGGGCAGATCGGGACATTGCTCGTCGACCTTGTGTACGGAGGAGCCCTCGACTAAGTAGAGATCCAGGCGATCGGGGAATCCCCTTGCGGGGAGGGGGGTCTCAGGCTAGGGTACGGAACGGCGGGCAATTGACCCGCTTTTTGTTGTTTCGATGGGGATTCGTCTCAGCGAGTGGGAGGATCGGCTCCGCCCCGTTCTCGAGGAGGAGGGAGCGGAGCTGCTCGAGGCCCATGTCGGCCGCCGGCGGAACGCGGTCTCGTTGCGCTTCTTCGTCGACCGGGAGGCGGGGATCGGAGTGGACGATCTCGCCCGGCTCAGCCGGAAGATCGCCCTGATCCTCGACGCCGACCCGGTCCTCGCGGGAACGTACGCGCTGGAGGTCTCCTCGCCGGGGATGAACCGGGTGGTCCGGAGCGAGGCCCACTTCCGGCGTTTCGTCGGCGAGCGGGTCCACGTCTGGACGAAGATCCCGCGGCAGGGAAGGACCCACTTCGAGGGACGGATCGAAGGCTGCGACGAGGGCGTCGTCTCGGTCGCGGTCGATCGGGTCGGGTCGGTCGGCTTCGATCTCGACCAGATCGAGCGGGCCGAGCTGAGGCTGGATCCGCGTCGCCCTCCCGGAAGCTCGGGAGGGAAGAACGGGGATCGGACGCCACGAGGTTCGTGAGCATGGAGAATGAGGAAATCCTGGAAGCCTTGCGCGGAATCGCGCGGGAGAAGGCGGTCGACAAGCGGCTTCTGATCGAGACGCTGACCGTCGGGCTCCTCAGCGCCGCCCGCAAGCGGTACGCGACCGCGCAGGACGTACAGGTGGACTTCGACGAGATGACCGGCCAGATCAAGGTGATCGTCCACAAGAAGGTCGCCGAGGTCGCGCTCGATCTCGCCGGGGAGATCGACCTCGAGGAGGCGCAGAAGATCGAGCCCCGCGCCCGTCCCGGGGACGTCGTCGGCGTGGAGGTCCCCATCGCCGAGTTCGGGCGCAATGCGATCCTGACCGCCAAGCAGGTTCTCGTCCAGCGGGTTCGGGAGGCGGAGCGCGAGAACGTCTACAACGAGTACATCGAGCGCAAGGGGCAGATCCTCTCCGGCACGGTGCAGCAGATCGACCGGGGCAACGTGATCGTCAAGATCGGCAAGACCGAGGGGATCATCCCGTATCGCGAGCAGATCAACCGCGATCGGTTCAAGATCGGCGACCCGGTGCGCGCGCTTCTGATGGACATCGACAAGGAGCAGCGCGGCCCGCAGATCCAGCTCTCCCGGACCCACCCCGACTTCGTCCGGAAGCTCTTCGAGCAGGAGGTTCCGGAGATCTTCGAGCGCGTGGTGGAGATCCGGGGGGTGGCGCGCGAGCCGGGCTCCCGGACGAAGATCTGCGTGGTCAGCCACGACGATCGGGTCGATCCCGTCGGCGCCTGCGTCGGCATGAAGGGCTCCCGCGTCCAGAACATCGTCAAGGAGCTGGGGGGCGAGCGGATCGACATCGTTCCCTACAGCGGGGATCCGAAGATCCTGGTCAGCCGGGCGCTCTCGCCTGCGCGCGTCCTCGACGTGATCTATGAAGAAGAGGCGGAGAAGGCGACCGTGGTCGTCGCCGACGAGCAGGTGCCGTTGGCCATCGGGCGCGGAGGGCAGAATGCCCGGCTCGCCGCCCGGCTCACGGGATTGCAGATCGTCCTGGTCAGTCAGTCCCAGGTGGAGGCCCAGAAGGAGCAGGAGGCCGGCATCCCGGAGATCGACCTCGAGTCGCTGACCAAGGAGCTCGGGCCGAAGGTCGTCGAGAAGCTCGTCAACGGAGGGAAGGAAACCCTCCAGGACGTGATGAAGACCACCATCGACGAGCTGATGGAGATCCCCGGGAT
>WJJW01000355.1 GCA_014729455.1 Candidatus Eiseniibacteriota bacterium | reverse complement strand
CGTGCAGCCGGGTCCGGCTCCCCCATCGCTTCCGCGCGGCCAGGAGGAACGCTCCCGCCCCGACCGCCGGATCCAGCACGGCGCGCGGCGGCAGGTCCCGATCCCAGGCGAGCGCGAGCAGCCCCTCGGCGAGCGGCGCGGGGGTCAGGTAGAGCCCGGCTCTCCGCCGGTTCGGATGCCGGCGGACCCAGAGGGAGACGAGATCCTCGACCGAATCGACGACGGGAACGGGCCCTCCCGCGGGTGGCGCGGATTCCGGCAGCCCCTCCTCGAGCAGTCGTCCGGGAAGCGGGATCCCGCGGGACGCGCAGAGCGGCGGGGCGAGCCGTCGAACGATCGCGAGCGTGTCGAGGGAGGGATCCATGCCGCCCGCATCGTAGTCGACCCGCCCGGCAGGCGAAAGATCGCGGGCCGGAGACCACTGATCGGCCTCCGGCCCGCAGGCTGACCTCTCGCGAGGTCTCACAGGCTCCGTTCGTCGAGCCTTACTTCAACAGCACGATCTTCTGGCCGGACTGCCCCTCGATCGTCGTCAGCCGGGCGAAGTACACGCCGCTCTCGACCGGCGTCCCCTCGTCGGTCCGTCCGTTCCACGTCGCGGAGTGGCGCCCCGCGGTCAGGGCGCCGTCGACGAGACCCGCGACCTTCCGGCCTTCGAGATCGTAGATCTCCAGCGCCACCGGACCGGCCGCACCGGAGTTCGAGAGCAGGAAGACCACCTCGGTCCGCGGATTGAACGGGTTCGGGTTCGCGCCGATCACGCGCGATCCGAGCAGACCGGCGACCGGATCGCCGACACCGGCCGGGACCGACGGACGCAGCCAGTCGAAGACGCGCTCGAGCAGCGTCGTCTGGGTCCCCGCGAGGGGCCCCTCATCCACGATCGCGTCGAACGGAACCGGCATGAAGACCGACTTGCCGGCGCCGTCGACCTCGTTGCGGACCATCGCGTGCGATCCGTCCGGAGCCAGGAACGCGGTCTCGCCCGATCCCGGAACCGCGTCGTCGGTCTGGTTGAACGAAGGGATGTCGAAGTCGAGCGTCAGGGTCAGGCCGTCGCCGATCGGATCCCCATCGACGCCGTTCATCTGCTCGAAGGCCACGTCCTCCGTCCAGGAATCGACGCCGAGGTAGTTCATCACGAAGGTCGTCGGACCCTCCTGGCTGTCCAGGAACTCCTGGCTCGTCAAGAAGAGCGACCCGCCGTTGTCGATGTACTCCATCAGCGCGATCGTGTCGTCCTCGCTCAGGAGCTGGTTGAAGCGGAATCCGGTCTGCCAGATCAGGAAATCGAAGCCGGACATGTTGACGAACACGGGCGAGCGGTCATCGTGACCGTTGGTGATGTCCCAGTCCTCGTAGAGGTAACCGAGTTCCTCGATCGCGCTCTCGATCGGGATCTCGGAATCCTGTCCGCTGTCGTCATCCACCAGAAGGACCGAGTAGCTGCCGTTGAAGACCCGCAGCTCGTTCGGCTGGACCCGTCCGGATCCCTCCGAACCGACCTGGAACCCTCCGGAGCGGACCTCCTTCATCGCGTCGGTGTGGACCCGGATCTCGATCTCGCATACCTCGTCCGGAGCGAGAACCACTTCGACCGGATCGGTGTGGGGCGTGTTGTCGCCGCAGACCAGGAAGTCGGCCGACCAGTCCCCGAACGGGGCGCCCAGCTCGAGGGTGAAGGTGTCCGTCTCGTCGGAGATGTTCGTCAGCGTGGCCGGGAACACCGCCATTCCGTTCCCGTCCGGAACCGAGCGGACCCGGTGGGTCAGGTCGAAGTCGAAGTCCTGAACCAGCGGGAGGCGGGCTCCCTGGTGGATCTCCTTGAGGCCGGTCGTCGTCTGCAGATAAGCCACGGCGTGCGTTTCGTTCGGATCCCAGTCGCCGTTGTGGATGAAGGTCTCGGAGATCGTGACCTCGTCGCCGACGGTGTTGAGGGTCACGTTCTCGTCGTAGATCGCGCGGGTGGTCACGTCCCAGTTGCTGACCCCCCCGTATCCGCAGCACCAGAAGACGTTGTCCTCGTAGACCAGCAGCGTGGCGCGAAGATCGCTGAGCGTCGCGGGATCCTCGAGACGGAAGGTCGCCTGCACGGTCACGTCGGAAGCCGTCGGCAGGTAGCTCCCTTCGATCGCGACCGGGCTGATCCCGCCGTTCGCGGCCAGTCGCTGGTTGATGTAGTTGCGGTAGTTGCTCGCCGCGCTGGCGCAGCTTCCGGCTCCGATCACGCTGTGCCGGCCGTCGATCCGGACGTGCGGGATCCCGCCAACCCCGTACCAATTCGCGCGCTGCGTCGTCTTGGGAATCGTGAACGGATCAGTCGTCGAAACGTGATTCTCGAAGTGAATCAACTGATCGCCGAACTCCTGCTGAACCTGCTCGAGCCCGCACCGGGCGTAAGGGCAGTACGTTCACCAGGTCGCCCCGAACTCCTCGGCGGTGACGACCTTCGGTTGACCGGCGAATGCGGGTGAGACGATCAAGCCGCCGAGCAGCAAAGCGATACCGGCGATTGCACTGAGCCGTGTGCGCATCTGGACCTCCCCTGGATGGTTCTCTCGTATGCAGCGTGCTGGTGCGGCCGTTCAACTGGAAAACTATTCTAACAGATTAGGGATCCGAATGCCTATTCTGGAACTCGGGTCCGCCCATCCGCCGCTGGATTGTGAAGTTATGCGCATTCGAGCGTTGCGCTGGGCCCGTTCCGACCACCGCAAGCGGAAGGCCCGGAGGGCCGGCATCGCCGACCGTCCGGGCCTCTCTGATCCCACGCGCGGCCCGCGCGTGGACTTCGGAATCCGCTTACTTCAGCAGGATCAGCTTCTCCGCGTTCCAACCCTCCCGGGTGTTCAGGCGGACGAAGTAGACCCCACTCTCGACCGGCTGGCCGCCGTCGGCGGTGCCCGTCCAGGTCACCGTGTGCGGACCCGCGGTGAGGGATCCCTCGAAGAGCCGCGCGATCTTCCGTCCGGCGAGATCGAAGATCTCCACCCGGACCGGTCCCGAAGCCCCCGTCCGCGAGAGACGGAAGTCGATCTCGGTTCTCGGATTGAACGGGTTCGGACGCGCGCCGTCGATCCGCGAGCCCAGAACCACGGCCACCGGATCGTCCACGTCGGCCGGGACCTGCGGCTCGAGCCACTCCATGATCCGGCCCATCACCTCGGTCAGGTTGTTCGGATCCGCGCCTTCCGCCGGGATCGCGTTCGCCGCCACCGCCATGAAGACGACCTTGCCGGCATCCTGGATGTCGTTGGCCGCCGTGACGGTCATCCCACCCGGCTCGGTCATGCAGGCCGTCGCCGTCGCGGTCGGAGTGAACGCATCACCGTTGCGCAGGGCGCTGAACGGGAAGTCGAGATCGAAGCTCAGACCGTCGCCGATCGGATCGCCGACCACCCCGTCGAGATGCTCGTACTCCGGATCGACCGTGTACGACTCCACACCGAGATAGTCGGTGATGAAGTTCGCCGGTCCCTCCGGATCGGCCAGGAAGAGCTGGCTCGTCAGGAAGAGGGATCCACCGCCGTCGACGTAGCTCATCAGAGCGGTGACGTCGCCGGCGCTCAGCGGCGCGGTCGTGGGCCACCAGGAGTTGTGCCAGACGATCTGGTCGTAGTCGGCCATGTACCCGAGCGTCGGGCTGTTCCCGCCATGGTCGTGGTTGATGTCCCAGTGGTCGTAGAGGAGCGAGTTCGCGTCGAGCGCGGCGAGAATCGGAATCTCATCCGTCTGATCGCGGTCGTCATCCACGAACAGGATCGCCCAGCTCCCGTTGAAGACCCGCATCTCTTTGGCCACCGCCCGGGTCGACCAGTGCGACGTGACCTGGAAGCTCCCGGTCCTCTTCTCGATCGATCCGTCCGTCGTCACCCGGATGGCGACCTCGCACGCCTGATCCGGCGGGAGATCGATCTCCATCGGCTCGGTGTGCCACGTCGGATCCCCGCAGACCTGATATTCGGTCGGCCAGTCGCCGAACGAGCTCATG
>WJJW01000043.1 GCA_014729455.1 Candidatus Eiseniibacteriota bacterium | reverse complement strand
GAGCAGGATCTCCGTCGAGCGCTCCCCCTCCTCCGGATCGGTCGACCGGGCGACGAGGCGGAACAAGGTCGTCTCCTCCATCAGGGCCATCCCGACGAAGCCGCCGAACCGGTTCGTCCGGTGCTCGTCCTCGAGCCGCTCGGTGGCCGACTCGGCGAAGGCGCCGAAGTTCCACCGCCGGTCGAGGCGCAGGTCGGCCGCCGCGAACCAGCCGCTCGGATCCGACGCCGGCGCCTCCTCGGCGGCATCCAGCGACCCCAAGACCGCTTCGGCGTTGAGGATGAGGTTCCGCTGCGGACCGAGATCGAACCGGACCTTGCCGTCGACCGTCCCCCAGGTCGCCTTCGCTTCCTCGTGCGGATCGTGCTCGCCGTGGAGCACCGATCCGCCCACGAGGAACGAGACGTTCCGGCTCGGCTCGGCGAACAGCTCGACCCGTCCGCTCGCGCCGAGCGTCGGGGCGGCCTCCTCCTCGGGATCCTCCTCGTCGGCCCGCTTCTCGTGGGCGTGCTCCCCCTCCCCATGGTGGTGCCCGCCGAGGAAGAGATCCCCGCGGACCGCGCCCGCCGACGCGCGGAGCGTCACCGGCTGCAGCGGCGCGATCCAGTCGAGACGGCCGATCACGTCGAGGACCCCGTCGTCCCCGAAGAACGCCGTGTGCATCAACGGGCGGTCGACGAACGGATAGGCGTGCGGATGCACCTGGTTGAGCTGCCCGAAGTCGAGGAGGGCGCGGCCGGCCGTGACGCCGAACCCGGCCGGAAGGTAGCGATCGAGCTGGAGCTTCGCCTCCTCCACCTCGATCCCCTCGACCCCGTGGATCGCGAGGTAGATCTCGGCGCTGGCGTACGGGTTCAACGGGCCGGCGAAGCCGACCTCGACCTCCTCGAAGACCAGCTCCACCTCCTCGGTCCGGTCGTCCCAGAGCGCCCGGGTGTCCCCGATCACGGAGATGTCGGGATTGACCGGGCCGCCGTGGACGATCACGGGCAGGCCGAAGAGTGCGAAAGCGAAACAGAACCGAAGCAGGATGCGGAAACGCCGCATGGCTCACCTCCTGAATGTGCGAACGAATGAGACCGTCCCGACTCGGGGGACGGAGGAATCAATCAGTCCGTCGGATCAGGAGTGGCGGGGCGGGCCGCGCCCGCGGCGGTCGATCTCCGGGAGGAAACTTGTCGTGACGACCGGGGCGGGATCTACGGCCCGGTCGAGGGCGATGGGGGGAAGCGGAGCCGGGACGGTCCCGCGGTCCACTCCCTTGAGAGCGAGCAGCTCGCAGACCGGACACGGTGCCTTCAGATCTGTGGCAGTGGCGCTCGGGCCGCCTGGCGACTCCGCCGCGCTGCAGCCACCCTCGGTGCAGGGAGCCCCGAGATGGACCGTATCGTGGGCGAGGCCGAGCGGACCCAGGGGGCCCAGGAGGACCCAGAAGAGGATGAGCCATCGGGTCAGGTCACCGGTACGCATGTCAGGAAGCGTGGCCGGCGGCGCCGGGAGATGTCAAGCGCCGATCCACCGCCCGGCCTTCCTCTCCGGGTTGGGACCGCAGGGATCGCAGCCGGCGACGGGGTCGAGATCCCGGACTCCCCGCGCGAAAGGCCTTCGAGAGCGAAGACGAGAACAATGCAGAGAAGGATGCGGGAATTCCGAGTCCCGGAACGCAGCTACGCGTCCCGGGTCTTCGATTCCTCCTCGCGCGCCTCCGGTCCCTCCACGGGTGGCCCGCTGGAGACCCGGACGCGTCCCGGCCGCAGCAGGATGCCGCGGAAGAGATACCCCGGCTGGAGCGTTCCGAGGATCGCCCCCTCCGGGAACTCCTCGGACGGCTCGGTCATCATCGCCTCGTGCCGATCGGGATCGAACGGCGTCCCCGGCTCGATCGGTTGCCGCTCGAGTCCGATGATCCGGAGCTGGTCCTCGAGCCGGCCGAGGATCAGCATCATGCCCTCGACCTCCTTTGCCGGCTTCTTCGAGCCGATGGAGTCGCGGGCGCGATCGATGTCGTCGAGCACGGGGAGCAGCCCTTGCAGGATCTCCCCCTTCGCCCGGTCTTCCCAGGCGAGCCGCTCGCGCGCGGTCCGCTTCCGGTAGTTGGAGAACTCGGCCTGAAGACGCTGGAGCTGCACCAGGTAGTCCTCGCGCGGTTCCTCGGGGCCGGTACCGCCGGCCGGCGCGGCCTCGGAAGCCGCTTCCTGAGTGTCGGGGTCCCGGGGTTCGGGCGTTTCCTCTATCGTCTCGTCCGGCCTCGCGGCGTCCTCATGCTCCTGCGTCTGCGCCTTGCTTCTTTTCTTCGTCATCCGGTCCGTTCTCTTCCTTCGATGCGTCCTCGGGCTCGTCCTTCGGTTCGTCCGCCGGCTGGTCCTGCGCGCCTTCCTTCCCCTCTTCCTCGGGGGGCGCTTCCGTCGACGACTCCTCCCCCGGCTTCCGGTTCGCCTCGTCGACGAAGTTCAACCGGAGGGTGGTGACGACCTGCTGGAGGAACCGCTCCTCTTCCGAGGAGAGGTTCCCCTTCGTCTTCTCCTCGATCATCCCGAGGGTGTCGATCACATGCTTGGCCGCCGGGAGGTTGCGCTCGACCTTCTGGCTCTCCGGATGGACCATCTTCCCCATGAAGAGCCAGGCCTCGAGCTGGAACCGCTGGACCAGCCCGAGGAACTGCTCGTTCGTCGCCGCCTGCTCCGTCATCGGCTCCTCCTACTTGCCCTTCTTGTCTTCGTCGACCACCTCGTAGTCGGCGTCGACCGGCTCGTCCGAGGAATCCGACGGAGGCGTCTCGGGACCGCCGCCGCCCGGCTGCTCGCCGCCGGAGGGTTCTCCCTCCTGCGCGTCGCCGGCGGCCTGGTACATCTTCGCGGCCACCTCGTGCAGCTCCTTCTGCAGTTCCTCCATCGCGGAGCGGATCGGCCCCGGGCTCTCCGAGCTCAGGCTGTCGCGGACCTTCCCGATCGCCGCTTCGATCCGACTCTTCTGGTCGGCCTCGACCTTCTCCCCCCACTCCTTCAGGTTCTTCTCCGTCTCGTAGATCGTGTGCTCCGCCTGGTTGCGGGCGTCGATCAGATCCCGGCGCTCCTTGTCCTCCTCGGCGTGCGCCTCGGCATCCTTCACCATCTGCTGGATCTCGGACTCGCTCAGACCCGAGCCGGCCTCGATCCGGATCGACTGCTCGCGGTTGGTCGCCTTGTCGACCGCCGTCACCTTCAGGATCCCGTTCGCGTCGATGTCGAAGGTGACCTCGACCTGCGGCATCCCACGCGGAGCCGGCGGGATCCCGGTGAGCTGGAACTTCCCGAGCGACTTGTTGTGCTGCGCCATCTCCCGCTCGCCCTGGAGCACGTGGATCTCGACCATCGTCTGGTTGTCGCTGGCCGTCGAGAACGTCTGGCTCTTGCGGGTCGGGATCGTCGTGTTGCGCTCGATCAGCTTCGTGCAGACCCCACCGAGGGTCTCGATGCCGAGCGAAAGCGGGGTGACGTCGAGCAGGAGGACGTCCTTGACGTCGCCGGCGAGCACGCCGCCCTGGATCGCCGCGCCGATCGCGACGACCTCGTCCGGGTTGACGCCCTTGTGCGGATCCTTGTTGAACAGGCGCCGGACGGTCTCCTGCACCTTCGGAATCCGGGTCGAGCCACCCACGAGGATCACCTCGTCGATGTCCGAAGCCGTCAGCCCCGCGTCCTTCAGCGCCTTCTTGCACGGCTCCACGGTCCGCTCGATCAGATCCTCGATGAGCTGCTCGAGCTTCGAGCGCGTCATCGTCATGCTGAGGTGCTTCGGACCGCTCGCGTCGGCGGTGACGTACGGCAGGTTGATCTCGGTCTGCGAGGTGCTGGACAGCTCGATCTTCGCCTTCTCCGCGGCCTCCTTCAAACGCTGGAGCGCCATCGGGTCCTTGCGGAGATCGACGCCGTCGGTCTTCTTGAACTCATCGGCCATCCAATCGATGATGCGCTGGTCGAAGTCGTCGCCGCCGAGGTGGGTGTCGCCGCTGGTCGACTTCACCTCGAAGACGCCCTCGCCGAGCTCCAGGATCGAGATGTCGAAGGTCCCGCCGCCCAGATCGTAAACGGCGATCTTCTGGTCCTTCCCTTTCTTGTCGAGCCCGTAGGCGAGCGCCGCGGCGGTCGGCTCGTTGATGATCCGCTTGACCTCCAGGCCCGCGATCCGGCCGGCGTCCTTGGTCGCCTGGCGCTGCGAGTCGTTGAAGTAGGCGGGGACCGTGATCACCGCCTCGGTCACCTTCTCACCGAGGTAGTCTTCCGCGGTCTGCTTCATCTTCTGCAGGACGAGCGCGGAGATCTCCGGCGGCGAGAAGACCTTGTCCTCGATCTTCACGCGCGCGACGTCGTTGCTTCCGCGCACGACCTCGTACGGCACCTCGGACCGCTCGGTGCCGACCTCGTCGAACTTGCGCCCCATGAACCGCTTGATCGAGTAGACCGTGTTCTTCGGGTTGGTGACCGCCTGGCGGCGCGCGGCGGCGCCCACGATCTTCTCGCCGTCCTTCTTGAACGCCACCACCGAAGGGGTGGTGCGGGCCCCCTCGGAGTTCGGAATCACGACCGGCTCGCTGGCCTCCATCACTGCCACGCAGGAGTTCGTGGTTCCGAGGTCTATTCCGATGATCTTGCCCATTTCCTGACTCCTTTCGGGCCGCGGAGCGGAGCGGCCCCGGCGGTCCATCCTGTAATCCATCTCGTCCGTCTTGGAGTCCCGCAAGATCCAGGCCAGCCGGCCCGTCCGCCCGGGGATTCCGCGACGCGGGAACGTATTATCCCTGAAGGAGTTGGAGCCGGCGCGGAACCGGTCCATCCGGCGGGGTCGCACCTGTTTCGCGGAAGAACACCCGGTTTCGTTTCAACCTGAAACCGAAGGGATCCCGTAGCGGCGCATCTTCCTCCACAGGGTCGTCCGAGAGATCCCCAGGCTCTTCGCCGTTTCGGTGAGGTTCCCGCCCTTCTGGCGGATGGCGCGGCGGATGTAGCGGGCCTCGACCTCCTCGAGGCGCAGGCCGTCGGGGATCGAGTCGTCCTGACCTTCACCCAGGCGCGGCAGCCCCCGCTCGACGATCTCCATCGGGAGATCCCGCGGGGTGAGGAGCGGCCCCTCGGCGACGATGACCGCGTGCTCGATCGCGTTCTCCAGCTCGCGGATGTTCCCGGGCCAGTCGTAGTTCGTCAGGTAGCCCCACGTCTGATCGCTGAATCCGCCGACGGTCCGGTCGTAGCGATCGGTGAAGTTCTTCAGGAAGAACCGCGCGAGGAACGGGATGTCCTCCTTCCGGTCCCGCAGCGGCGGGAGCTGGATGCGGAAGACGTTGAGCCGGTAGAAGAGATCCTCGCGAAACCGGCCGATCGCGATCATCTCGCGCAGATCCTTGTTCGTCGCCGCGACGACGCGGACGTCGACCTGGATCGGCATCTCCGCGCCGACCGCACGGACCTGGTGATCCTGCAGCACGCGCAGGAGCCGGACCTGCATCGTCTGCGGCATCTCCGCGATCTCGTCGAGGAAGATCGTCCCCTGATCGGCGATCTCGAAGAGTCCCTTCTTCCGCTCGCGCGCATCGGTGAACGCCCCGCGCGCGTGGCCGAACAGCTCGCTCTCGATCAGCGTCTCCGGGATCGCGCCGGCGTTGACCGCCACGAACGGTTCCCGCGCTCGCTTGCTTTGAAGATGGATGAACCGCGCGACCTTTTCCTTGCCCGTGCCGCTCTCTCCGGTGATGAGGACCGTGCTCTCGGTCGGGCCGATCTTCTCGACCAGGTGGAGGACCCGTTTCATCGCATCGGAGACCCCCACGATCTGCTCGGACCCCGAAATCCGGTGCTCAGGCACGCTCACGTCTCGGCCTCTTCTCCTTCGGCGGGTTTCTCCTCCGGACGCATCAGGGGGAAGAAGAGCACGTCGCGGATGTTCGCCTCCCCGGTCAGGAGCATCACCAGACGGTCGACGCCGATTCCGACGCCGGCCGCGGGCGGCATCCCCTGCTCGATCGCCTCGAGGAACTCGTGGTCGAGCTGTTGCGCCTCCTCGTCCCCCATCGCCCGACGGCGCGCCTGGTCCTCGAGCCGCGCGCGCTGGTCGAGCGGATCGTTCAGCTCCGAGAACGCGTTTGCGAACTCGCCGCCGGCGATGAACAGCTCGAACCGCTCCACGGTGTCGTCCGGACGCTCCCGGTGCGCCTTCGCCAGCGGGCTGATCGCCCGTGGATGATCGAGGACGAAGGTCGGCTGCAGGAGCATCGGAACGACCGCGGCGTCGAAGACGGACTCGATCAGGGGTCCCCGTCCCGGCACGGGCGGGAGCGTTTCGTCATGCTCGCGGAGCCAGGCGGTGAGATCCTCGTCGGACGCGGTGTCGAGGTCGAGCCCCGCGGCGTCACGGATCAGATCGGCCATGCGCTCCCGGCGGAACGGGCGGGAGAGATCGATCTCCATCTCGTTCCAGCGGATCTTCATCGAACCGGTCGCCCGCTCGGCGACGGTCCGGATCATCTCCTCGACCAGGTCCATCGCGTCGTGGTAGTCGGCGTAGGCCCAGTAGAACTCGAGCATCGTGAACTCGGGATTGTGCAGCCGGTCCATCCCCTCGTTGCGGAAGACGCGCCCGATCTCGTAGACCCGTTCGATCCCTCCGACCAGGAGGCGCTTCAGGTGCAGCTCGAGGGCGATCCGCAGGTAGAGGTCGATCGAGAGGGCGTTGTGGCGCGTCGTGAACGGACGCGCCATCGCTCCGCCGTAGATCGTCTGCAGGATCGGCGTCTCGACCTCGAGGAAGCCCCGCTCGTCGAGGAACGTCCGCAAGGCGCGGATGATCTCGGTGCGCCGCTCGAGGCTCCGCCGCGACTCCGGGTTGAGCATCAGGTCGAGGTGCCGGGCGCGGTAGCGGTGCTCCTTGTCCGTGACCGAATCGAACCGCTGGCCGTCCTTCTCCTTGACGACCGGCAGCGGCAGGAGGCTCTTGCACAGAACGCGCAGGCTGCCGGCGCGGACCGAGATCTCTCCGGTCCGCGTGCGGAAGACCGTACCCTCGACGCCGATCAGGTCCCCCAGATCGAGGAGCTTGACGAGTCCGAAGGCGCCGTCGGGGAGATCGTCGCGCCTCAGGTAGATCTGGATCCGGCCGGTCGCGTCCTGGATGTGGGCGAACGCCGTCTTCCCCATCTCGCGCAGGCTCATCAGCCGCCCGGCCACCGAGACCGTCCCCTTCTCCTCGAGCTCCTCGAAGCGATCGAGGATCTCCCCGGCGCCGTGGGTGCGATGGAAGACGTGCGGGTACGGATCGACTCCCTGCTCCCGCAGCCCTTCCAGCTTCTCGATGCGGACCCGGCGAAGCTCTTCGCGTCGATCCAATCCACCCTCCCGTTTGATCGGTTCGGTCCGTGACGCGGCCGTTGGCGAGGCGACCCGACCGATTCTAGTTGCGGGTCGGGGGGCGATCAAGCGGGCGGACCGCCGGGCGTCCGGTCGGGCAGTGCCGGACGAGCGGGCAGCGGCCGCAGGCCTCCACCGTCAACCGCGGCGGGCAGATCCCGGTCATCCCGAGGTGGCAGAGCGGGAAGTCGTAACGCACGGGATCGCGCGGCGCGAGCCGGCGCAGCGCGCCGGTCACCTGCTCGGCCATCTTCCAGTCGGACGTGCGGCGCGCGGTGAAGCCGAGCCGGCGGCCCACGCGGACCAGATG
>WJJW01000354.1 GCA_014729455.1 Candidatus Eiseniibacteriota bacterium | reverse complement strand
CCCTCAAGCTGAGATGAAGCAGCGCCCCTATCGCGTCAGCACGAGGCGGTGCCGCCAGGTCCCCCTCTCCGAAGAGAGCTTCACGAAGTAGACCCCGCTCTCGACAGGCCGGCCGGCATCGTCGCGCCCCTCCCAGACGAGGCGGTGATCGCCGCGCGCGAAGCTGCGTCGCGGCTCCAGCAGACGCACCCGTCGTCCGGTGGCATCGTAGATCGCCAGGCTCGCCTCGACCGCCTCCGGAAGCGCCAGCGCGATCTCCGCGCCGGCTCCCGGGATCATCGGATTCGGGAACGATCCGAGAACGGAGGTCCGTTCCACGCCCGCGATCCCCTCCTCGATACCCGCCGCATCGCCGTAGCGGAACACGAGGATCCCGGAGCGGCTGTCCGCGACGAAGACGTACCCGTCGGCCAAGGCGACCTGCCAGGCCTGGTCGGGCGTCTCGTAGTAGCCGACCTCGTCGAGCGTCTCGCGGTCGATGATCCGCAAGCCCTCGAAGGAGTCGGCGACGTAGACGCGCTCCGCGTCGACCGCAACGCCGGTGGCGTTCCCCGGGGTGTCGCGCCAACCGACCTGGACGGGGTTCGTCGGATCCGCCACGTCGACGACGCGCAGTCCGCCTCCCCCGTCGGCGACGAAGACGAGATCCCCGTCGACGGCGGCATCGTCGGCGTACGAGGTGAAGAGGAACCCGACCTCCGCGGGGTTCTCCGGATCCGAGACGTCGATCACCCGCAGACCGGCCTCCTGCGCGAGCACGTATGCGTAGCTCCCGCTCTTCGCGACACCCATCGCGTAGTCGGGGACGCTCACCGCGCCCGCGGAGACGGGGGAATTCGGGTTGCTGATGTCGACGACCTGGAGCCCGGCGGAGAAGTCGGCGACGTAGGCGTAGTCGCCGTCCATGTCGACGTCCAGCGCCGAGCCGGGCGTGTTGAATGCTCCCGCCCCGACCGGGTTGCCGGGATCGTTGACGTCGATGACGCGCAGGCCCGTGTAGTTGTCGGCGACGCAGGCGTACCCGCCCTCGGCGTCGACGTTCGTCGCGTAGCCGGGCGTATGGTGGACCCCGGCGCCTGCCGGAGCCGTCGGGTCTCCGAGATCCACCGCCCAGAATCCGCCTCTGTTGTTGCCGGTGAAGGCGTAGCCGCCCGCGATCGCGATCCCCCTCGGGGCGCTGGCTCCCTCGTAATGTCCTCGCTCGAAGGGCGCGGCGGGATTGCCGACGTCGATGATCCGGAATCCCCGCTCGCCGTCGGCCACGAAGGCGTGGACGCCGTCGGCCGTGATCCCGGCCGGCTTGGCCGCGAGGTCGACGTCCCCCTCCTCGAACGGATTCTCCGGGTCGGCCGCGTTCATCACGTGGAGGCTCACGAAGTGCTGGCCGACGTACGCGTAGTCCCCCGCGGCGCCGACCGCCAGAGCCGGACCGGACGTCGCCACGAACCCCACGTCCGTCGGAGCGTTCGGCACGCTGACGTCGAGCACGCGGTATCCCTCGCCGTAAGCGACGTGCAGGTAGGTCCCGCCGGCCCCCAGCGCGACATCGAACGGGGAGCTGGGCGCGTTCCAGGTTCCGACCTCGACGGGGGCTTCCGGAGTGGTCACGTCGATCACGCGGACCGCGGGGCCGCCCCAGTCGCCGGCATAGACGAACGGTCCGTCGGTCTCGACGCCGTAGAAGGTCCCCGCGAACATCCCGGGGGGATCATAGCTGCCGGCGAGGACCGGAGTGGACGGATCGGTGACGTCGATCACGTACAGACCGAGACCGTTCATCCCGATGTAGACGTAGTCGCCGTCGCCGTCGACGTCCACGGACGCGGCGTCGGTGCCGGCGATCGGCGGTTCCCAGGCGCCGAGTTCCTCGGGCACGCTCGGATCGCTCACGTCGAGGATGCGGAGTCCCCCGGCGCCAGCGGCGACGTAGGCCAGATCAGCGCGCACGGCGATCCCCTGAACGACGCCATGGAGGATCTCGGTACGGCCGAGCACCATTGGATCGGACGGATCCACGATGTCCAGGATCACCACGCGCAATCCCTCGCCCACGTAGGCGGTCTGGCCGTCGATGAAGATCCCCTCCGCCGCTCCGCCGACGTGACCGACGAGCTGGACGTTCTCGCTCGCCGCGACTCCATCGAAACCGCGGGCGCGATCCAGAGGCGAAGGCCCGCCGGCGGTTCCGGCCGGGACATCCGGATCCGCGTGCGAGCGCAGCTCGATCCCCGACCCGACGCGGTCGAGGGTCCAGAGCGTGGAACCGATCTCCGCCGAGACCGCGACGGCGGCTCCGTTCTCAGGGAGCGGGATCTTCTGCGCCGCCGAGGATGGGCTCGCAAAATTGGTGAACAGGAACGCTCCAAGAAGCAGCGGAAGGCGGCAAGACCTAGTCGTCATGATGTCTTTCCCCCGGTTTGATGATCACTCCAGCACGGTTCGCCGTAACTCATTCTACCAGAGAGCGGAACTCCCCCCTTCCAGGTCTTAACGAATTCTTAATATTCGGAGAGGTATCTACTCCGGAAACCGCCCGTCTTGACCCTATAGACGGGGGGCCCAATCGCGCGTTCCAGGAGATCGCCGGGACCGCCCGCGAGGCGCCGTCAGCAACTGGACGGGACGGACCCCGCCGAGTCGGATCGGCCGGAGAGGGGCGCGTCCCCGCATCTGCATCTTTTGAAAGCACTAGGAGTGTCGCCCCATGGCGTCCCGCCGCGTTGGACTTGCCCGAGCTCTCGCCGCCGTCATCCTTCTCCTTTGCCCGATGGGGATCGGGATCTACCGAGCCTCGACGGCCGCCTATGACGTCGAGCGGATCGCGCCGAACACCGCCTATCGGGTTCGGTTGGCCGTCCACTTCGAAACCCTCTCCGACACGATCCGGGTGCGGGCCTACCTCCCGCAGAACGAGACGAACCTCAACCTCGGGACTCGCTGGACCGACACCGACCTGACCAACTCCGACGAGCGGTACTTCGGGGGAAACCGGCTGCTGGAGTGGTGGGGTGAGACCGAGGGGCACGGCAAGGTGGAAACCGCATTTACCGTGATCTCCAAGAACGTGACTTACCAGATCGATCCGTCCTTCCGCGTCCCCGGTCCCCCCACCGATTCGACGCTCCCCTTTCTCGAGGCGACGGATCGGATCCAGGTGGGGCATCCTGCCGTATCGGT
>WJJW01000353.1 GCA_014729455.1 Candidatus Eiseniibacteriota bacterium | reverse complement strand
GGGGGAGGCGCGACCCGCCGCGGCAGCGCCCGAGACCCCGCCGTCGCCGACCACGGAGTCGAAGCCGGACGACCCGGCTCCTCCTTCCGGGGAGGCGGAGCGGCCGCCCACCGAGGAGAAGGCTCCGGAGGAGGCGAAGGAGGGCGCCGCGGAGAGCCCGCCGGACGGCGCGACGCCGGACTCGGGTGAGAGCCCGACGGAACGCAAATCGTAGACGAAGAGCGCCTGGGTCGATCCAGGCTGGAGGAGATGCTCTGATGGACGGCACGACCTATCCGCGGATGAACCGCGTCTTCCTGACCGGGATCGCCCAGGAGCAGCCGGAACTCCGCTACACCCCGTCGGGAGTGATGGTCTGTTCGTTTCGGGTGCAGGTCGGGAGGATCCTGCGGGATCGATCCGGGGGATCGCGGGAGGTGGCCGCCTACCTGACGGTGGTTGCCTGGCAGGAGGCCGCGCAGCGGGTCTCCCGGGAGCTCCGGAAGGGCCAGGCGATCTACGTGGAGGGGTACGTGAGCAGCCGCTCCTTCACGACCGCGCGAGGGGACAAGCGGACCGCCGTCGAGATCTACGCGGAGCAGATCCAGATCCTCGGTCCGTTCGAAGCGGAAGAAACGGAGAGCCGGGAGTCCGGCGCGAAGCCGGCCCCGCGGCCGGAGCGGCCGCGACGTCCCCAGAAGCAGGAGAAGCCCGAAAGGGACGAGAAGCCTGCGGAGGCGCGTCCCGAGTCCGGGGAGACGGAGAAGAACCGGCCCGAGGGCGCGATCCCGGCGAGACCGGAACCCTCGGCCCCCGCGGAACCGAAACCGGAGGAGAAGGAGCAGCCGAAGCCGGCGTCCCCCACCCCCGGAGAAGGGGACGGGGACGGGGATGCGGGCGGTTCGAAGACGGAGGCCGGAGCCGCTCCGCCCGAGAAGGCGGAAGGCGAAACGGCGGAATCGGAGAACGGAAAGCGATCGCAGGATCCGGAGCGGGAGTGACGGCGGGCTCGAAGTTCGCGCCCGCCCGCAAGTCGAAACCGATCGGTCCCCGGACCCGCCCGAGGGGGGAACGGGGCTCGTACCGGAAGATCTGAGGAGGAAACGATGGCCAGGGGAGATTCCCGCGGTCCGCGACGCAAGGTGTGCAAGCTCTGCTTGGACCGCGTCGCCTACGTGGATTACAAGGACGAGAGGCGTCTGCAGAGAGCGGTCACGGATCGGGGGAAGATCGTTCCGCGCCGTGTCTCGGGAAACTGCGCCCGGCACCAGGCACAGATCACGCGCGCGGTGAAGCGCGCGCGGGTCCTCGCGCTCCTGCCCTTCGCGGCGGAGTCGTTCAAGTAGCCGCCGGCGGCGAGGAGGAGGGACGTTCGATGGAGGTGATTCTACTCGAAGAAGTCGACGGCCTCGGCCGTCGGGGCGACAAAGTCAGCGTCGCCCAGGGATATGCTCGTAACTACTTGTTGCCGAGGAAGCTGGCTCTCGCCGCCACCAGCGGCGGCGCCCGGATCTTCATGGAGAGCGAGAGAGTGCGCCGGATGCAGTCGGATCGCACGCGCGCCCTCGCGGAGAAGACGGCCGCGAAGCTGAACAAGCTGTCTGTTACGGTGTTCATGCAGGCGGGGGAAGACGATCGTCTCTTCGGCTCCGTGACGGCGGCGGATATCTCCGAGAAGATCGCGGCCGAGGGGTACGAGATCGACAAGAGACAGGTTCAGCTGGAGGAACCTCTCAAGGCTCTGGGCGCTTACAACGTGAAGCTGAAGCTGTATCAGGAGGTCGAGGCGAAGGTCCGGGGCTGGGTCAAGAAGGAGGGTACGGGCAGCACCTGATGACGGAGACGGGTAGGCAGGAGATCGAGCGGAGGGTCTCGGGAACCCGCGGGCCTCGGTCCGTTCTGGCGGCCGGGCTGGCGGTACTTCTGCTCGTCGGTTTCGCGGAGCTCTCGTGTTCCGACCGGCAGACGGAGGCGGGCGGAGGTGACGAACTCGACGAGCTGCTCCTGGGACGCGTGGGGAACTACGAGTTCACGGCGGCCGATCTCCAGAAGAAACTGGAGTACCAGTATCAGGGCCGCCTGGCGGAGCGCGGTCCGCAGGCGATCCAGCAGCACCGGCAGCTGGTCGACCAAGCCCTGGTCGAGCTCTGCTGGGTGATGAGGGGCGAGGAGAAGGGATACGACGAGAGCGACGTCGTCCAGGACACCTGGGAGCTGTCGCGACGCTACATCCTTGCGCGGGAGACCGAGAACCGGGAGATCCTGAACCAGTCCGAGCCGACCGCCGAGGAGATCGAGCGGTACTACCAGGAGCACCGGTCGGAGTATCAGGTTCCGACGCGGGTCCAGGTCGCCCACGTCCAGACGGCGACCCGTGCCGAAGCGAACCGGGTGCGAGAGCGGCTTCAGGCCGGGGAGAGCATCGAGGCGCTTGCTCGCGAGGTCTCCACCGACGGGCTCTCGAAGGACAACGGCGGTCTGATCGGCTGGGTGACCGCTTCTTCCGGGATCGGGCACCTCGGGGTGATCCGGGAAGCGAACGAGGCGATCCTCCGGATGCACCCGGGAGGGGTGAGCCCTCCGGTCGCGCTGCCCGGAGATGGAGGCTGGTCGGTCTTCTACGCCCTGGACCGGACCGAACCGGGGCCGCGCCCCCTGGACGATGCGCTCCGAGAGACGATCGCCGAAAAGGTGCGGGCCGAGAAGGAGAACGAGCGCCGGCAGCGACTCCTGGCTGATCTGAAGGACGAGTACGATTTCGAATTCTATCCGGAGGCGTACGACCGGTATGTGGTGACGCTCCTGAGCGACGAAGAGCTGTTCACGCTGGCCCAGCGCGAAAAGCTGGCGGAGAACAAGATCAAGCAGTACGAGCGGATCCTCGAGTATCACCCCGAGAGCCACCTCGTTCCACACGCCCGTTTCATGGCCGCGTTCACCCGGGCGGAGGGTCTGAGAGACTACGACGCCGCGCGCGAGGGGTTCGAGACGTTCCTCGAACGGAATCCGCAGCACCAGCTCGCCGAGTCGGCGCGCTGGATGCTGCAGAACATGGAGAACGCGGATCAGGATGCGGAGCGGCTGAGAGAGGTCCGCCGAAAGGCCCAATCACCCCAGTGACCGATGCGGCCGGCCCCGGCCGGTCGGATCGGACCGGGAGGTGTTCCCATGGTCGAGGTGGAAGTCCTGAGCTTGGCGATCGACGAGAACAACCGGTACCCGGTCGTGATCCTGCAGACGCCGGACGGATCGCGTCGCCTGCCGATCTGGATCGGTCCGCCGGAGGCGAGCGCCATCGCCATGGAGGTGGCGGGCAAGAAGTTCCAGAGACCGCTGACTCACGATCTGCTCGTCAGCATCCTCAAGGGCCTTCAGGCTCGTGTGCGGCGGGTGGAGATCTGCGATCTGAAGCAGAACACCTTCTATGCCAAGATCACCATCGAGGCGGGCGGGCAGATCCTCAGCATCGACGCACGCCCGAGCGACTCGATCGCGATCGCGTTGAAGACCAAGGCGAAGATCTTCGCGGCCGAGGAGCTCCTGACCGACGAGCTCGACCGGATCATCCAGACCGAGGGGCCCGCACAGGCTCCGGAGCAATCCGACGAAGAGCGTGCCGAGGAGCTCCGGCAGTTCATCGAGAACCTCAATCCGAAGGACTTCGGGAAGTTCCAGTTCTG
Organism: Candidatus Eiseniibacteriota bacterium; assembly: GCA_014729455.1. Lineage (GTDB taxonomy): Bacteria > Eisenbacteria > RBG-16-71-46 > CAIMUX01 > VGJL01 > WJJW01. The sequence goes on along the minus strand of WJJW01000353.1, from coordinate 690 downwards.
AGGCTCCAGTGAGGGATCGTCCGCTCCTGCTCCCCTACCGCGGGAGCGAACCGCGCTTGGGGGAGGAGGTCTTCCTCGCCCCGGGAACGATCGTGATCGGTGAGGTCGCGCTCGGGGACCGCGCCTCGATCTGGTTCGGCTCGATCCTTCGAGGCGACGTGGCGGAAATCGAGATCGGCGAAGAGACGAACATCCAGGACGGATCGGTCTGCCACGTCAGCACCGGCGTCCCCCTGCGGGTGGGACCGCGGGTCACCGTGGGCCACGGCGTGATCCTCCACGGATGCACCGTCGAGGAAGGCGCGCTCGTCGGAATGGGTTCCCGCCTCCTCGACGGAGCGCGATTGGGGGCGGGGAGCCTGCTGGGGGCGGGGAGCCTGCTGCCTCCGGGCGCCCGGATCCCTCCAGGGATGCTGGCTCTCGGGTCGCCCGCGCGGGTGGTCCGTTCCCTGACCGAACAGGAGAGGAGCGATCTTCTGGAATCGGCGCGACGCTACGTCGGGTATGCCCGCACCTACCGGGAGGAGCGGAGGGCCGGGGGTACCGGGGGAGGCGATCACTCGAGCCGGTAGCGGAACGGGACGATCACGCGGAACTCGATCGCCTTCCCGTCCACGCGGTAGGGACGGAACCTCCACAGTTTCAGCGCGCGAAGCGTCTCGCGCTCGCAGCTCCGGTCGACCTCGGAGT
>WJJW01000352.1 GCA_014729455.1 Candidatus Eiseniibacteriota bacterium | reverse complement strand
TCCTCGGCCTGAGCAACGGCCGGCAGAAGATCCCTCATGAAAACGTCACGGGCTCTCCGACGGGGAGGTGGACACCCCAGCAGATGTTCGAGGCGTTCCCATGGGACACGGCCCCGAAAGTTCTGCTACGAAGTCGCGACGGAACCCACGGGCCCCTGTTCGTCCACCGGGTTGGCTCAGTGGGGATCCAGGAGGTGGGGATCGCGCCACGTTCCCCTTGGCAGAATCCCGACTTCGAGCGGGCAATCGGGTCGATCCGGAGCGAATGCCTTGATCGCGTGATCATTCTGACCGAGCTGCACCTCGGCGTGTCGATGGACCGGGTGTTCTGGGAAGGACAGGGACTCGACCCGCAGTCAGATCGAGAGAGCGCCGGCCCCTACCCGAAGCTCAGGCGTCCGCGGTCTGGTTCCTTCGGAAGTGCTCGAGGAAGCGCTCTTGGGCCTCAAGGGTGCCGACGAGCACCATGTCGGCTTCGGCTACGAGGGTAGCGGAGGGATCCGGGCCGACCTCCATGCCACGATCCGTTCGGATCGCCACCACACTGCACCCCGTGCGCTCACGGATCCCCGACTCTGTGATCGCCAGCCCTGCCAGTTCGGCCGGCACGCGCACCTCGAACAGGTCCAGACCCTCTGCAACCATCAGGGTCTTGCCGCGCCGCAGCAGATTCATCACGGTGCTGGCCCCCATGGACGCATAGGAGAGAACGCTGTCCGCGCCAGCGCGATGCAGCGTGGCCACGTTTCGTTCGTGGGTGGCACGACAGAGAATCTGGATGTCGGGACGAAGTTGCCGGCAGTAGATCGTGAGGTAAACGTTCAGGTCGTCGTCATGGGGCGTGATGATCACGGCAGGCGCCTCACGGATCCCAGCCTTCTCGAGTACCGCCAGATCCGCGGCGTTGCCGAGCACGTCCCTCTCGGGATCCTGGATGAGCTCGGGGAGCACCTCGACGATCCGGTAGTCCATCTCCTGTCGCGCGAGGGCCCTTGCGGTAGCACGACCCACACGTCCTCCACCGAGGATCACCACGGGCGCCGCCGAGACGTTGTAGATGCAGAACAGCTCGTCGTAGCGGTAGAGCTGCTCCCTCGAGCCAGCCAGGACGAGGACGGTGTTGTCACGGATCAGGGTCTCGGGACGCGCCGGCTCGAACCGCCCGCGCTCCCACACGCCGACCACCGTTGCCCCCACATTCTCGCGCAGCCGGTTCTCCAGGAGTGTCTTTCCGACGAGCGGCGTGCGCCGCGCGGTTGCCTCGGCGATCAGCAGATCATCGAACCTCCCGATCAAATGTGCCATCGCATCTCCACCCACAGTCCTGCGGGCGAACGAGCCGCCGATCATCTCCTCCAAACGAAGCACGAAGTTGCTGCCCGCCAATTTGAGAAGGTCCACAGAGGCCTCATCGGTCGCCGAAGTGATGATGGGAAGATCCTTTACGAGTCCCCGCACCGTGAAGGCGACGTTCGTGTTCGTGACATCGCTGGAGGTGCTGACGACGAGGACAGCCGCCTCCACGCGCACACGCCCCCACGTCTCGGGATCATCCAAGTTTCCCACCACCACGTTCAGGCCGAGGTCGTGCAGCTGCAGGGCCTCCTCCACCTCGGGGACTAGCAGAACATAGGGGTGCTGGTACGGCTCGAGGCGGCGGATCAGAGCGCTGGTGACCGTGTCGTGATGGGTGAGCAGGACGTGGCCTCGCGTTGTTCCGGGAAGCCGGACCGGCGCGCGAGCGGCGGCCTGCGCATGCATCCACGGTTCGTAGAAGAACTCGATAAAGGTGATGGGAAGCAGGACGAGCAGGAAGGTCATCCCCGATAGCAAGACCACGATCGAGAAGAGGCGGCCAGCATCGGTGTGGAAGGTGATGTCCCCGAAGCCGAGCGTGGACATGACGGTGAGTGTCCAGTAGAGGCCGGTGATCCACGTGTGATTCTGCCCCTCCCGCAGCATGAGCAAGTGGAACGTGACGGTATATACGGAGATCATTACCGCCAGCACGATGAAGAAGCGCAGCAGCACACGGATGTTGCGGCGCCCCCGTCGGCTCCGGAGCACTGAGGCGATCTGGGCGACAAGAGTATTGAGCATGGCAACACGGAGCGGCAGCATGGGGCCGTGGTCGGCCAGGACCCCGGCGCTACACGCCGTACGAGTCTACTAGCTACTCATCGTACCTTCGATCGCCTCATGGGTACACGCCTATCCGCCAAGCCCGATGACGGTCTGGACTCCATACCTGGGGTCAACCTGCAGGGTGACTGTCCAGAAATGGCCCTGCCACTGCGGGCACGGAGGATCCAAGAGCCGCTCGGCGACATTGAAGGCGGCGGTGTTGCATTGGGATTCTTGGCGCAGATGACGGCGGCGAGGGCGATCCGGGTGGGGCGGTGGCGGACCATCGCGAGGCGCTCGCGGCACTCGAGCGGATCGGGGACATCCCGGAGGGAACGCGGGTCCACTGCGAGATGGGTTGGGCCGCGCCCTCGAGACCGGATGCGGCGGAGGGCCGGTCGGAGAACGCCGCCAGCATCCGAACGAGAGTCCGAGGCGCGATCCTGTCAGAGCGAAGGGCCGAAGGAATTTCCCCGCCCCCGGAGTGAAGTGAAAACCGGAACAATCGCTAGGGTGACGGCCAGGAACGAGGACACAGGAGGTCCATGGGACACCTGATCCATTTACGCATTGATGAAGGCGGGGTACACTTCCACTGCGCGAGTGCGCAGGCCGAGAACGGAGTCGAAGTAAGACCTGATGGCTCTGAGGAGGATTGGATGAAGTACTTCGCTATAGTCGCGATCACCGCGGTCATCGGTATGGCTGCGTCCGTCGCTCAGGCGGACACGACACTTTTGGCCTGGGAGACCACGAACGATCAGCTCTATTCGGTCGACACGTCGGTGCCGGACGGCACCCTCATCGGCGGTGACAACCCGAGCGTCATCATTGCCGAGATCGAGTTCGGCGGCGGGGTCGTGTATGGCTCGGATACGAGCGACAACACGCAGCTACACTTGATCGACCCTGATACCGGCGACATCTACGAGACCTTGACGATGACTTTCCCTCCCGAGGGAAACGTCATTACGTCCATGGAGTTCGTCGATGACGTGCTCTACGTCGGGTTGACGACAGAGGGCGGCGGGACGACGTATCTGTCGACGGTCGATCTTGGTTCCGGTCTCGTGAGCGTCGTTGGTTCGACGGGCTTCGACTCCCCGTTCGGGGGTCTTGCTTATGATGGAGCCACGATGTACGGAGTTTCTGCCGGCGGCGCGGAGGGTGAGCTGTTCACCGTCGATCTCGGCTCGGGATTCGCGACATCGGTTGGCATGGTCTCCGTGGCAGGTGCGAACGTTGGTTTGACGGCCCTGGAGTTCGGCGACGACGGCGTCCTCTATGCGCTGCCGAATCGAAGCGAAGGCTTGGCCGGGCATCTGCTCAGCATCGACCCCGCGACCGCGGCCGGCACCGATCTCGGTGATACCGGATACGACGGATTCGTCGCCCTGACTTCGCCTGCGGATGAACCGACTTCGGTCGAGAGTTCCACCTGGGGCCGGATGAAGTCGCAGTTCAAGTAGACCTCGCTCTCGTTTGCCCGGCGCGTACGGGCATGCAAGACGAAGAACCAGACCCCGGAGGCGAGAGCTTCCGGGGTCTGGCGTGTTGGGGCTGCCCCCTCGGTCATTCCGGCCGCTGGACTCTTCCGATCGATCTGCGGTAGAATTAGGTGCTTCTGTGGTACGGCGCAAGTCGTGACCAGGCCGCATGTTCGCTCCAGCCGCGGTAGGAGGTACCAATGAGGGCGGTTGTCGGTTTCCATCACGCCACGCATCCCGGACTGCTACCACGTGCACGTCGCGCTCTCCGGCAGCCGGATCCAATTCGGGTGCAATCTCACGATCAGGGACGGTTTGCACTTGTCTCTCCGGGGATCGTCCTGCTCCTGTCCCTCCTGCTTCCGGCCGTCGCTCTAGCATGGACCCCGGCCTCTCATCCGGTCATCGAGAATCGCGGTCAGATCGATGGACCGGCGGCATTCTACGCGCTCGGCGACGGGGCCGCTCTTTATTTCACCGAAGATGCGGTCGTCTTCGACTTCACCGAAAAGGGACATGCCGTCTGGATGCACCTCGACGGACGGTCCCAAGGCGCGGAACTCGCGGCGCGGGGATCGTCGCAGGCGAATCTGAACTTCTTTCTGGGCAACGACCCCACGGGCTGGAAGTCGGGCATCAAGATGTACGAGGAGGTCGTCTACCGCGACGCCTGGCCGGGAGTCGATCTGCGTTTCCACCCCGAACCCGGGCAGCTCCGCTACGAAATCGTTGCCCAACCCGGCGCGGATCGCGCCCAGGCACGTCTTCGTTTCGAGGGGATGAATCGGATCCGGGAGACTGCCGACGGAGGCGTCTGGCTCGAAGCCTCCTCGATCGTGCTCAGCGACGTCTCGATGCCCAGTGGCGGGACGACCGGATCCGAAACCGAGATGCGGTGCATCCGGTGGGGAGCGGGAAGCGAACAGGTCCGAAACGACCCAAGCGACCTGATCTGGTGCACTCTCCTCGGTGGATCGAACTACGACCGCTCGCACGGCCTGGTCCTCGACTCCGACGGCAATCCGTTCGTCACTGGATACACGAAGTCGGCCGACTTTCCCGTGAGTCCGGGGACCTACGACCCCACACACAACGGCGAGTACGACGCCTACGTGACCAAGCTCTCCGCTGACGGTTCAAAGATGCTCTGGTCCACGTTCCTCGGCGGCTCCGGCTGGGATCGCGGCTTCGCGGTCCACCTGGATAGCGCGGGGAATCCGACCTTCTCAGGACTGACCGAGTCGTCGGACCTCCCGACGACCGATGGGGCTCACGACCGTACTCTGGGCGGGTCCATGGACGGATTCGTCTCCAAACTGGATCCCACCGGCGGAGTCCTGATCTACAGCACCTATGTCGGTGGATCGGGGCGTGACCGGCCCTTCCACATGATTCTCGATGCGGAGGACCGGCCGATCGTCGTCGGCGAAACAACGTCCTCCGATTACCCGACCACCGAAGGCGCCTACGACGAGAGCTACAACGGGGGGACCGATGGTTGCGTGACGAAGCTCGACGCGCTCGGAAGCAGCGTCGTCTGGAGCACCTATATCGGCGGATCCGTCTACGAGCAGATCAGCTGGGTTGATCTCGGTGCCGACCAGGGTCCCATCATGTGCGGGAGCACGAGGTCGGACGACTACCCGACGACGACGGGAGCGTTCGACGTCACATACAACGGTGGCCGGGACTGCATGATCACGAAGCTGGATTCCGAGGGAGAAACCCTCGTCTACAGCACGTTTCTGGGATGTGCTCTCGATGACTATGGAAACGCGATCGCCGTGAGCGCGTCGGGCGAGGCCGTGGTCACCGGATCGACGGAGTGTGCCGAGTTCCCGACGACCCCGGGGGCTTACGACACCGTCTACCACGGGGCGAAAGACGTCTTCGTCGCCCGGCTCAGCTTCACGGGGGAAGAGCTCCTCTGGAGCACCCTGCTGGGCGGCAGTCAGGACGAAGAACCCTTCGCGTTCTGCCTGGGGGCGGGGGACATCCCCATCGTCGCGGGATCGGTAAGTTCATCGGAGTACCCGACGACATCGGATGCGTACGACGACTCGTACAATGGTGCTCGGGACGCGTTCCTGTCACGGCTGAACGTCGATGGTTCGGATCTCCTATGGAGCAGCTTCATCGGAGGCGAGTACCGTGACGACGCCTTCGAGGTCGTGATGCACCCCTCCGGCGAGCCGGTCGTGGCCGGGCAGACCTACGGGGGAACGTTCCCGACCACGGAGGGCGCGTACGATCGATCGCACGCCGGGCTCACAGACGTCTACCTCGCCCGATTCGACGTTCGGGGCGCCGCTGGTCTGCAGGACGGCTCGTCCGGTTCCCCGGTCACTCGGCTGTCGATGTCCGCCGGTCCGAATCCCTTCTCCGAATCGGTCCGCGTGCGATTCGACATGCCGAGAGCGGGCAAGGCGGAGCTGTCCGTCCTGGACGTGGGGGGGCGGAGGATTGCGCTGGTGGATCGCGGCTTTCGAACCACGGGGATGCAGCAGATCTGGTGGGACGGTCGGACCTCATCGGGCCGGCGGCTTTCCCCGGGGATCTACTGGTTGCGGCTCGACGTGGACGGCGATCACGCAAACCAGAGGTTGGTCCGGATCCGCTGAAGCAGGCGGGAGCGGGCCGCTACCGGGGGTCCCGTATCGATGCGAGGGCGTCCGTCCTGCGTCGCCGTGAAGATCGCCCGTCCAGGTCGAACTCCCTGTTGAACCGACCCCGAAGTCGTTGCGCAGGATTAGGAGTGCTTCCACCGCCGGGCCTTCCAGGCGTGTGCGTCTGATCGATCCTTCGCTCCCGGCGAATCCAGCGCGCTTGGGGAACCATCCGCACCTGGACGGATCAAGTCCTCGGATCCGCCCGCATGTCCTACAATCTCGGGTTCCGTTCGAAGCGGATCCAGATCCGGGAGGAAGACATGCGGCGCACCATGAGCATCGTTCGACGTTCCTTCGCGTCATTCGGCATCATGGGGATTCTCTGGGTGGGAGGGGCGTCCGGCCAGGACCAGCTCGTCAATCTCTCGACGGGCGGTTCCTATCCCATCGGGTTCACGGTGGCGGGGAGCAAGGTCTTCTACGCCGCCGCCGACTCCTCGGAGGGGTTCGGCCTCTACCAGTACGACACGACCGCCGGGGCCGGAGGCAGAGTCGATTCGCCTCCCTTCGTCAACCGTCCGCTTTGGCTCACGCGCGCCGGCAACCTCCTGTTCTTCGTCGCCGAGGAGGTCGACGGTGGGGAAGGCCAGGAACTCTGGGTATCCGACGGACCCACGGCGACCCAGCTTCCGGTGAACCCGGGGCCCGACGACGCGGGGATCTTCGTTCCCCCGGCCGCCCTCGGCGACGTTCTGATCTTCGAGGGGCAGGACGACTCGGGAGATCGGGAGCTCTGGGTGTCGGACGGCACGATCCCCGGAACCGAACTGCTCAAGAACATCAACCCGACGGAGTCCTCCTCGATCCACGATCTCACGGCCGCTGGAGCCTTCGTCTTCTTCCGGGCGAACGACGGCGTGCACGGCAGCGAGCTGTGGATCACCGACGGCACGACCAACGGGACCATGATGGTCGCGGACCTCAATCCAGGATCGGACGGCTCCGGCGTCACCTCGATCACCGCCCTCGGAACGGAGGTCGTCTTCAGCGCCCAGGAGACCATCGGGGACGCGGAGCTGTATAAGTCCGACGGCGCAACTATCACACAGATCGGAGACCTCGATCCGGGAGCGGGGGGGAGCTATCCGAGCAATCTCGTCGAGGTCGATGGGTGGGTCTACTTCAACGCCAACGTCCCTTCGACCGGCTCGGAGCTCTGGAGGACGAACGGTGTTCTTCCGGACTTCATCGCGGACATCCAGCCCGGGAGCGGAGGCAGCACGCCACGGGACTTCGTCGGTCTCGGCGGCGAAGTGCTCTTCACCGCCGACGACGGGAGCGTGGGGAGGGAGCTCTGGAAGACGGATGGAACCGGGGCCGGAACGGAGCTCGTCGTCGACCTCCTTCCCGACGGGGATTTCATCCCGAGCTGGTTGGGCGCCCACGATGGGCACGTCTACTTCATGATCGACGCGGAGGACGGGAACGGACGCGAGCTGTGGCGATCGGCGGGGACTGCCGAGACGACGGAGATCGTGGTCGATCTCAACCCTGGAGAGGAGAACGGAGCGGCGCCGCCGGGCGTCTCCGTCGGGAGCGATCTGTACTTCCTCGGGAATGATGGGACCGATGTCGGGTCGGAGCTGTACCGTGCCGATGGGACGCTCGGGAACGCCGAGCTGGCCTGGGATCCGCTGCCGGGCCGGGGTTCCGATCCCCAGCAGATCGCCGACTGGACAGACACGAGCGGAGACGATGCGGTCGTCGCATTCGCCCGGACACCGATCGGCGGCCGGGAGCTGTACGCGATCGATCTCGCGCACCAGCCCGACCCGCTTCCGATCGCGATTCTCGACGAATGGACCGGACGAGATGGGGCGCCGGAGGACGCAGAGCATCGGATCGGCGGGGGGAGGCTGTTCTTCACCGGGAAGCGGGATGATGCCTACGGCTACGAGCCGGCGGTGGCGACGGAACCGTTCCGCGTGGAGATCTACGACGCGTTTCCGGGCCCGATCGGGTCCTTCCCGTCGGATCTCTTCCTGCTCGGAGATGTCTGCTACTGCTTCGCCATCCGCGCGTTCATCCCCGCGCCGGTCTTCGGACTGTTCCGGCTCGACACCGACCTCGAAGCTCCGGTGCTCGTGCACGAGTTCGGAACGACCCGCCCGTACGGACCGGTCGCGGTCGTGGGAAGCGTCGCTATCTTCGCGGCCTCCGACGCGTCCGGCGGGATCGAGCCCTGGTGGACCGACGGCATGGCTACGGAGATCCTCCGGGACATCGATCCGGGTTTGGCAAGCTCCCTGCCGGAGGACTTCGTCCGCATGGGCGAGCATGTCTACTTCACGGCAGACCATCCGGACTTCGGCCGGGAGCTCTGGAAGACGGATGGAACGACGGAAGGAACCGCGCCCCTCGCCGATCTCGAGCCCGGACCGAGCGGTTCCAATCCGCAGCAGCTCGTCGACGGGTTTCCGTACTTGTACTTCACCGCGACGGAGAGCGGGCGCGGACGCGAGATCTACCGGGCCACGCCGGCGGGAATCGAACCGCTGGAGGAGATCGTGGACGGTCCCGGGGGCGGATCGCCGCAGGGGTTGACCTCGTCCGGCGGTCGCCTCTACTTCAGCGCGGACGACGGAAGCGGAACGGGCCGGGAACCATGGACGACGGACGGGATCGAGCCGTTCCAGCTGCTCGATCTCCATCCGGGACCGCCGGGCGCCGAACCCTCCGGCTTTCACGATCATCTCGGCCGATGCTACTTCGCCGCCGACGATGGTCTCCTCGGACGCGAGTTGTGGCGGGCCGAGGGGGACGCCGTCGCGCTCGCGACCGACGGCATCGCCCCGGGCGGGGAGTCCTCGAACCCGGGGGAGCTGAGCAGCCACGACACGATGCTCTACTTCGCCGCGACCTCCCCGGAGTTCGGCCGGGAGATCTGGGTCTGGCAGGACTTCGGCGCGAGCGGCGTTCCCGACGAGATCGAGGCTCCGTCCGGTCCCGCTCGCCTCGCGGACGGCCTGAAGATGTCGGCCGGGCCGAACCCGGTTCGGGAGGAGGCGCAGATTCGCTTCCGGATGAATCGTCCGGGCGTGCCCGAATTCGTGCTCATCGATGCGGCGGGTCGCCGGCGCGCAGCTTGGAGTCCCGGTGCCCGCGAGGAGGGAACCCACGAGGTGAACTGGCGGATGGGCTCGGCCGTGTCCGTGCCGGCCGGCGTCTACTTCCTCCGGGCCGATCTGGCGGGGGAGATCGTGACGAGGAAGATCGTGATCGCTCGATGACCGCCGGACTCGCCAGCCGCTGAAGAGGATACGACCATCTGGATCTAGGATCGCTCCGCGCTCGCGACCTGGACGCCATCGGTTCGACTCTACGTTCAGGCAGCAGCCGGGGATGCGCGGGCAGATCTACGGCAGCAGCACGAGTCGAAGGACGTGGTGCGCGGATCCCGCCCGCGCACGAGCGAGATAGATCCCCGCCTCCAGTCGCGCGGGCAAGGGCAGGAGATGCACCCGGCCCGCCTCGAGACCGGCGCCCAGGGTCGCCACGCGACGACCCTGCGGGTCATACAGGTCCACCGCGGCCGCCGGCGCCCCGACCGGCAGGCTCAGATGCAGCGACTCTCCGGATCGCAGGGGATTGGAAGCGCGGAGGCGCAGATCTCCTTCGCGCTCGACCGGCTGCACCTCCGCCGGATCCGGCTCGAGGGCGAAGTCCGCGACGGCCCAGCCGGCCCCCACCGTGACCGTTCGCACCTGGCTGTCGTAACCATCGCAGAGAGCGCGGACCGTATAGTCGCGCGAGTCGGTGAGGCGGTGGTACTGGCCGAAGCGCGCCTCCGTAAGCCGCGGCCCCACGTCCGGCGAGTGCAGCTCATCGATCCGGACCTCGGCCACCAGCGGGTCGCCGGTCGCCGCATCGGTCACGCGGCCGGTGATGCCGGGCCCCGTACGGACGCGATCGAGGAGCGCCAGGTGTCCGCGGGCCACCCGGTGCGCGATCGTGTCGACCATCGCTCCCGTCCACCAGCACTGGGCGGAGATCTCCATGAGGTAGGAGAGGATGCCCGCCCTGTAGTAGATCCAGCACTGCTCCTTGGGGAGAGTGTCCAGGGCGTAGATGGTGTTGTAGGTGCCTCCGTTCTCCGTGCGCGTCCGGTCCGCCCATTCCTCGGCGACGTCTCGGGAGATCTCATCCTCCGGCCCGCCCATACCCATGTAGAAGATGTAGTTGTGCCAGGTGATGCTCACCGGGGAATGGAGGTCGGCGACGATCAGGGGACGCTCGGCCAGGACGAAGTCGCGCAAGGCGGCGACCTCCGGCTCCGAGAACGGATAGGGACCCTTGTACTTCTGAGAGGCCGGGTCGGACTCGGGATACTCCTCCCAGCGCCAATCCCAGTTGCGGTTCGTGTCCACGCCGTCGTCCGGGAAGTCGACCTGCTCGTTGCCGTTGTTGTCGCGCAGGGTCTTGCGCCAGTCCTCCCAGCTCGGTTCGCCGTCGAAGACGTAGCGGTGACCGTCCACGTTGACCACGGGTGCGACGTACAGCTCCAGCTCGTCGAGACGCGCCTTGGCGACGGGATCCGTGCCGTAATCCGCCAGGAGGTCGTCCACCAGCTTCATGACCGCCCCCGTGCCGTTGCACTCGTTCGCGTGCTGGGCCGCGTGGATGAACAGACGCGGCTCGGCTTCGGAGGTCGCCGCGTTGTCGGAGAGACGCAGGAGCGGGATCGGCTCCCCCTGGGTCGTGATCCCCAGCTCGTCATGGTGGATCAGGTCGGGGTATTGCGTCCGCCACGTATCGATCTGGTCGAGGATCTCGTCGAGGCTCCAGTAACGCGCGTCAGGTGCGGCGCTTAGGGGACCACACGCGAGCAGGCCGGAGACGAGGAGGAGACAGAGCGCGCGGAGGCGCGAGGGCATGGGCCGGCCTTCCTTTCCCGAGGTGCGACATTGACAGCCTACCCATTTTACCATTTACGGCGGTCCAACGCACGGCCCAGCCTGCCGAGCGGATCGGAGGGGGGCCGGGCCTGGCCACCGGCCGCGAACGCTACCGGATCCGGACCACCCGGATCGGCGCGGTCTCGCCGTCCGCGCCTCGGATGAGGTAGATCCCCGCGGGGACGGCGCGCCCCGCGCCGTCGCGCCCGTCCCAGAGAGAGCCGACGAGCGCGCGGATCCGGCGTCCGTCGGCGCTCCAGACGGAGAATCCCCGATCCGATCCCCCAAGATGGAGCGAACCCCGGAACGGGTTCGGTCTCGCGGTCAAGACCGGCGCCTCGAAGAGATCCGGGACTCCCGTCGGGCCGGTGACGGCGATCGCGAGGACGAAGCCTCCGGTGCCGAACTCCCGGGCGTGGACGGCCTTTCCGCCGGCCAGCAAGAAACGACCGTCGTCGCTCAGGTCGACGCTCATGCACGACCCGACGCCGGCGATCGCATCATCTCCGATGGTCCAGAGGGGAAGCGGAGAGCTTCGCTCGTAGACGCTGACGACGTTTCCGACCGTGCCGTCCCGCCGCCCCCAGCATGCCGCGGCGATCTTCCCTCCGTCCGGCGCGACCGCCACGGAAGCGACCTCGTCCCCGAAGGAGCTGTCGACCCAGAGCGGGCTCGGGTTCGCCTGATCGTAGACGACGACCCGACCGCCGGTCGGATTCGTCCAGGTTCCCGCGACGATGGTCGTCCCGTCCCCCGAGATCGCCAGCGCGGTCACCGACGTCGTGCCGGGGATCGGATGCGTCCACTGCTCGACGTATTCCGATCCGTTCCAGTGATAGAGACGAACGTTCCGGCTGTAGTCTCCGGTGACCAACGAGGAGCCGTCCGCCGACAGGACCGCCGGGACCCCGGTCTCTCCGGGAATCGAAATGGAGTCGCGAAGCGCACCGGTGATCGCGTCCCAGATCTTGACGAATCCGCTGGCATTGGCGGCCACGACCTGGCCGTCCGCCGAGACGGAAAGCCCCTCCGGTTGCGCCGGGAGCGTGCGGATGAAGCGGAGCGCCCCGGTCGATCCGTCATAGACCCGGAGTTCACCGCCGATCCCTTCCGGGTTCGCTCCCGTCCCCGCGAAGGTCGTGCCCTCGTCGGAGACGCCGCAATGCCGGCCGGCGTAGGGTGGAGAGAACCAGTCCGCGTAGATCGGATCGGGGGACTGCGCGCCGAAGACGAAAAGGGATTCGCCCCTCGCGGTCGTGGTCAGCCGGGATCCCGGCTGATCCGCGTCGACGGAGATCTGGAACTCCGCGTGCGCCATCGGCCGGCTCCACTCCGGCTCGCCCGAGCCGCCCGACACCCGATAGAGAGAGGCACGCCGGTCGTTCAGCCACCACCCCGCGATCCCGTATCGGCCGTCGCCGGAGATCGCGACGTTCTCGGCGATCGCGTTGCCGTGGTCCCGGTCGAGCCAGAGGTACTCGTTCACGCCTCGCGAACCCGCGAAGACGGGAGGGCGCGCGTCTTCCATGGGCCGTGCCGCGTTCGCGCAAACCGTCCGCGCGTACCGGAGGCCATCCGATCCCGTCACGACCTCTTCGCGGGGAAGGATCTCGGCGGCGGACGGTGGAACGAAGAGGAGACCCACGGCGAGAAGGATCAGCGATCGATGGAGGAGTTGCATAGAGAGCCTCTCGATTGGAAGCGACCCCGCGCGGGGACCGTTCCGGTGGTGCTCGCAAGGGCGCGCCGGGATCAGCGGAGCAAGACGATCCGGACGATGCGTACGACGTTTCCTTGCTGCATTCTGAGCAGGTAGATACCCGAACCGACCCGTGCGCCCTGCTCGTTCCGTCCGTCCCAATGAACGGGATGCCCGCCCCTCGTCATGTACTCGTCCAGGAGGGTCCGGACGAGCCGGCCTCCGACGTCGAACAGATCCATCCGAACGCGTCCGGCGCTCGGAAGACCGCAGATGATCCGTGCCTCGTGCCGAGCCGGATTGAACACCGTGACCTCCGGGGCGGCCGGCGGAGGATAATGTTCCCCCTCGAGTCCGTGGGCTTCCATCCAGTAGTAGTCGTCCCAGGTCACGGCATCATCGCGGTTCAGATCGCCGATGTAGAGCGGTCCTTCGTTCTCGAACGCTTGGTTCCAGATCGTGAAGTCGTCCTCGTCGACATCCATGTCGCCGTCTTCATCGGGGCTGGTGATCGAGTCCTCGGTGTGCAGGGTTCTCATTCCCTCGGTCGGGTAGTCGAGGCTCAGGAGAACGATCGGGACCCCTGCGATCTGGTGCGATCCGCCCGTATCCAGACCCTCCGTCCAGACGATCCGTCCGTCCAGGTCGCTCGGTCCATCGGGCGCGAGGTCGAAGCGTGGGTTCGGGCAGTTCTGCAGGTCCATGGAGATCCGATCGACCGGCCAGCCGGAAACCGCTTCCCCTTCGCCCGTCCTCAGGTAGACCTCGACGGTGTACTGCCACTCGGCCGGGACCGTGTCGTTGTTGGGACTCCGGCAGACACGGTTCGGGAACGTGCTGCGCAATGGATGCGGAAGATCGACCATGTCGATCGGCTGCTCGACGCCGTCGACGACCGCATGGTCGGGAATCACCGGGCCGACGTAGTATTCCGGCGAGAGCGAGCCATCTTCGTCGTAGGCGACCACGACTTCTCCCGCGTCGAAGGTCAGGTCTCCCGCGACGGGATCGTTGTAGATCCCCATGACGTATCGATCGTCGTACCACACCCGGCTGCCGCCGACCATCAGGCCCGCGAGGATGTCGGACCACGCACGATCGCCGGAGCCGAAGTGGAGGACGGTGTGCCGGGCGTCGGTCGTCAGCGTGTGATCGTCGATGTTGAAGGTCGCCGTCCCCGACGCGTCCGCTTCCCGCAGCACGACGACGTAG
>WJJW01000042.1 GCA_014729455.1 Candidatus Eiseniibacteriota bacterium | reverse complement strand
GGGACCGGTCAGCCGCATGCGGACCCGATCGCCGTCCACGCGGTAGGCCAGGGTCGTCCCCTCGGAGATCCCGGGATCCCGGAGCGGTTCGATCTGGATTTCGAGGTCGGCCCACATCCGATCGAGCTCCGCCTGGTCGATCCGGTCCGAATCGCGGGCCGCCTCGAGCTGGCGGAGGATCCCCTTGCTGAACTTGTCGAAGTCCGCGTCCCGGAGGTAGAGCATCTCGATCAGGAGGGTGTCGGCGTCGGCCAGCTCGCGGGAGATCGCCCGGACCGTCTCCTTCGACTCCCCCGCCTCGACGCGCGGGGCGATCCGGGCCGCCAGCGCGGGAGGAATCCGCGCCTCGATGTCGGCCACGTCGATCTTGAAGAAGGTGACCTCGAAGCGCATCCGGAGGATGGAGCGGGGCCCGAGTCCGACGCCGTCATCCAGACCGGCGAGCGCCGTGGACGCCGCCGCCGAGACGATCAGCAACGCTCCGCAGAAGAGCCGTACGTCGCGCATCGGTTTTCGCCTCCCGTCCCGGCCGTCCGCTCGCGGGACCCGACTCGACTCCGGCACGATGACGAATCCCACCCCCCGCCGCAACCCGCCGGATCGCATCGAACGGGGCCTCGCCCTCTTCCGTCCATCCGGGTGAACCGAACGGGTCCGCGTCGATCCGCCTTCCGGGGATCCCGGAACCGCCTGCCCCGTCAAGGAGGCGGGGAATCGGTCCGGTCGGGGGCCGGGGCGGAACGGGTCGGCGCGGATCCGATCCCCGGTCCTCTTTCCGGTTGACCCCGGCCCCGCGATGGCCGATATTGTGCATATGCACAAAACAGGAGGACCGGATGCCACGTCCCCGGAAACATCGGTGCTGCCGCGCCCCCTGCGGGGATCGGCTCTTCAAGCCCCGAAGAGTTCCGCTGCACGCCCTTTCCCTGATCCCGCTGGGGCTCGATGAGCTCGAGGCTCTGCGTCTCTGCGATCTCGAAGAGCGGGATCAGGAAGAGGCGGGCCGGCACATGGGCGTCTCCCGGGGAACCGTTCAGCGGCTGCTCAAGAGCGCCCGGCGGAAGGTCGCCGGGGCGCTCTGCCGACCGGCCGCGCTGGTGATCCAGGATCCGGACACGATCGAAAAGGGAGAGGGGAGATGCCATGAGGATTGCCATTCCAACCGATGACGATCAGGGCCTGGAGTCGAGGATCTGCGCCCACTTCGGCAGCGCGCCGTACTTCACCCTGGTCGATACCGAGACCGGAGACGTGCGCGTGATCGCGAACCGGAACGCGCACCATGCCCACGGAACCTGCCGGCCGATGCGCCAGCTCCGCCCGGAGCGGATCGACGCGCTCGCCTGCCGTGGAATGGGCCGCCGGGCCCAGGCGACGCTGGCCGACGAGAGAATCGACGTCTACCTGACCCGGGACCGGCTCGTCTCGGAGATCATCGCGTCGGTGAAGGCCGGAAACGCGGTCCGGATGACCGCGGCCGACGCCTGCTGCGGCCATGGAGCGGGATCGCCCGGGGATCGCGTCTAGCGGTCGAGCCCGAAGACCTTGACGGGACCGGGACGGTCCTTGCCCGCCGCGCTGCGGCCGCGCAACCGGCCGATCAGCGACCCGAGAAACCCCTCGGCCTTCCGATCATCCGGCGTGGCCGAGCGATTCGAGTTGCGTCGCCGCGGACGGGCCGGCTCCTCGGCGCGGGCCTCTTCGCGGCGACGCGACCCGTTCGTGCGACGGCGCCGGCGGCGCTTGCGCGCGGGCTTCGGGGAGGCCGCCGGTTCCGCCGCCTTGGGCGGCTTCTCCCGTTTCGGCCGCTCGGTCTCATCGAGCCACGGGATCTGCAGGTCGATCAGCCGCTCGATCGCGCCCACCGAGCGTCGATCCTCGGGAGCGACGAGCGTCAGGGCCATCCCCTCCCGGCCGGCCCGCGCCGTCCGGCCGATCCGATGGACGTAGTCATGCGCCGCGTACGGGACGTCGTAGTTGACGACGTGCGAGACCTCGTTGATGTCGAGCCCCCGCGCGGCGATGTCGGTCGCTACGAGGATCTCGACCTTTCCTTCCCGGAAGCTCTCGAGCGTGCGCACCCGCTCGCTCTGGCTCCGGTCGCTGTGGATGGCCGATGCGCGGATCCCGCGGGCCCGCAAATGGCCCGAGAGCTTCGACGCCCCGACCTTGGTGCGAACGAAGATGATCGCGCGCCGCATCCCGTGCCTGCGGATCAGCCCCTCCAGGGTCGACCGCTTCCGCCCGCGTTCGACCTTCACGAGGTACTGCCGCACCTCCTCGAGCGTGCTGGCCGGCGGCGCCACCTCGATCCGCTCCGGCTCGACCAGGATGTCCTTCGCCAGGCGGCCGATCTCCGCCTCCAGCGTCGCCGAGAAGAGCATCGACTGCCGCTCGGTCGGGATCTCCCGCACGATCGACCGGACATCCTTGATGAAGCCCATGTCGAGCATCCGATCCGCCTCGTCGAGGACGAGGTACTTGGTGTTCCGGTAGTCGATGTTCCCCCGCCACATGTGGTCGATCAGCCGGCCGGGGGTCGCCACGAGGACGTCGACGCCGTGACGCAGCATCATCTCCTGCGGCTCGATCGGCACGCCGCCGAAGGCGGTGGCCGAGACGAGGTCCAGGTTCTTGCTGTACTCGTTGATGTTCCTTCCCACCTGGATCGCCAGCTCCCGCGTCGGAACCAGGATCAGCGCCCGCAGCTCCGCCCGCTTCTCGCCGGCCAACGCGTGGAGGATCGGCAAGGCGAACGCGGCCGTCTTGCCGGTTCCGGTCTGGGCCGAGCACATCAGATCCCGGCCGGCCATCGCGCGCGGGATCGCTTTCTCCTGAATCGGGGTGGGCTGTTCGTATCCGATCTCTTCGATCGCGCGGAGGATCTCCTCGCGGAGCCCCATATCTTCGAAACGCATGCGTCTCACTTTCTCCCGGGATCGTTCCTCTACCGGCAGCTTCCAACCTCGTAAGGAGAACGCGGGAGGAACGTCGTTGGAGGGATTTCGTGGGGGATCCGGTCCGGCCACCCGGCCGGAGCGCGGTCCCGCCCTTCATCTGCTACCGATTCGATCGCATTATGACCAGTATCACCGCTCGGCCGCACGAGCGCCAGGACGAAATTCTCAGAGCCGGTGACCTCCGGCCACCCGGCCGGTCTTGCAATCCGCGAACGGACGGTCTAACTTCCAGGCATCCATGCGGTTTGGAAGACTGATTCCCGGCTTCGCCCTGGCGTTGCTCCTCGTCGGCTGCGGGGGAAGCACCACCCTGCGGAGCCCGGCGGAGGGACTCGATCGGGCGGCCCCGCCCGGAAGGCTGCGGGCCGACGCCTCCCGCGACACCCTCGAATCCGCCTCCCCGGTCGCCTGGCCGGCGGCGGACTCCTCGCTGAGCGGGATCGACCCACCCGACCTGTCCGACAGCCTCGCCGCAGCGGTGGAGGCGCGCCTCCTCCCGGCCGACGAGCTGTTCGACTACCCCGTGACCGTCAACCGGCGGGTCCTGACCTGGATCGACGCCTACCTCGGCCGGGGGCGACGCACGCTCGAGAACAGCCTCCGGCGCTCGGGCCGCTACCTGCCGATGGCTCGCCGGATCTTCCGAGAGGAGGGGGTCCCGCAGGATCTCACGTTCCTCGCCCACGTCGAGAGCGGGTTCCGGCCCCACGCCCGGTCGCCCATGTCGGCATGCGGTCTCTGGCAGTTCATGCGGGGAACGGCCAGGATCCACGACCTGCGGTGCGACGACCTGGTCGACGAGAGGCTGGACCCGGAAACCTCGACGCGGGCCGCCGCCCGGCTGCTTCGCTATCTGCATGAGAAGTACGACGACTGGTACCTGGCGCTCGCCGCCTACAACGCCGGATCGGGCAAGGTCGACCGCGCGATCCGGAAG